>JAQCER010000468.1 GCA_027618625.1 Verrucomicrobiota bacterium | reverse complement strand
ACTGGCGGCGCATCGTCGATCGTTTGGCCACGGACGAGCCAGTATGCTTCCTGCCTGCCCTGATCGGATTCAAACGGCAACCGCACCACCTGGAATCTCGATACATTTTCGTCGACTTCCCCGGGCTCATACGGCACTCCGTGATAGATCATGGAATCCTGCAGGAAGTAGATCAGCACTCCAAATCCTATCACAACACCTAAAGCGATCTTGACGACGAAAAGGATCATGCGGTTGAGCAGGGATCTCTGCGGTTTGTCACTGTCATGCTTTTTCATATCAGTTTGCGTCTCGCGAAGACAATGCAATTGCGGCGACAGCGCTGGCGTGCAGTTCAGACATCCTCTGGCGGCTCCGCTTCACTGGGCGTTGATTCAACGTCTGGCTCCCCGGTCGGCGCAGAAGCCTCGATTGGCTCTCCTTCTGCCTCGCCCACTTTGCCACGGGCCTTGCCTCCCAGCAGAACGGCGACTTCATTCTGCACCGATTCAATCTCCGACAATTTCAGCTCAGGATCTCGGACGATGAACACTTCCCCTGACACAGCGTGTTCATAGATCAAGAGCTTGCCAGTATCCGTCTTCCTGCTGTCGGTCTGCTTCAGAGTTTTCTTCCGCTCAAGCATCAGCGCAAGGATGTAGCGCGTGTTCTCGGTGGATTCTTCCTCATCTTCGACCAGCCTTCGCAGCAGCGTCTCTGCGCCTTCCTTTTCCACTACATTCTTGGTGGTCGTTTTCTCCACATGTTCCTCAAACTGGCTTTTCCAGAACGAAAACGGGGCGAGTGACTCGTGCAACTCCTCCCATGCACTCACCGAAAAATCCTTGCGAGAAAGCAGCCCTGTTTCCGGGTCTTCAAACAGTGCGGTATAGAGTGGGTCGCCATCTGCAAACACGACTCCAGTGTGGCCGCACTCACGCGACCGCGTTCTGATCTTCCATTCCTGAGTAATCGCCATGTTGAATAGTGAAATAATTGCTGAGTGTAAAAATCTTTCAGTTTCCTGGGGTGACAGTCGCCACGAAAGCCGGATCAGAGAATGATGCAACTACTGCCGTCAGGCAGATCGGCGGAACCAGCGCAGTGGATTGAGATGGCTCACATCCTTGTTTCGGGCGCGGTAGTAAAGCAAAACCGCACCAATCACGCCAAAAATCCCGTTTGCAAGCCAGGCAGCCGTCACTGGGGAGAGGTAACCGCCGTCTCCTGCTTTGGTAAATGTCGAGGTCAGGAAAAATATGGCGGCGAAAATGAAGATTGAGTAGGCGACACCTCCCAGCAACCCACGACGCGAGTAGGCGATCCCCAGAGGGGCTGCAATAAGCACCACAACGATGCAGCGAAAAGGCACTGCATACCGCGAGTGCATGGTAGTGCGATACTTGGCCAGCCGCCGCTCGGAAAACGCTGAGTTGGTGTTAATGTAGGCCAGCAACTCGCGGACTCCGAGGAACTCGGGCTTGATCTGGTCACTTTGGATCAGCCATGGAGTCTCGTTCCATCCGGTGATTGTAAGCTTGTCAAACGGAATTCCTGCAGAAACGGGCGTCTCCCAGTAACGTCCGGAATTCAAGATCCAGCTACTGTCCGACGGCTCCCACCAGGCAGATTTCGCATACCATTGGCGGCCAGGCCTGCCTCCTTCGTCCTCGCCGTGAATCTCAATATTCTTGATCCTGTTTGCATTGCTCAGGTCAATGGGGAGTCGATCCATGTACCAAAAGCGGTGCTCTTCCTTGTTCATGAATCCAACGTTGCGCGCATCAGTCTTGTTTTTTTTCGCACTCTCCTTGGCGTTGATCGTTTGCAACATCTCGTCCTTGAGTCGCTCCGCCCGCGGTGCCCACTCGTAGTTGAACGCCAGTGAGACTAGGGCGCAGTAGCCACCAATGAGTATCAACGGCATCAGGACACGCAACATGCTCCGCCCGGCTGCCAGCATCGAAACGATTTCATTTGATCGCGACATTCTTCCCAATGCATAGAGCAGCGAGAGTAGCAATGACGCATCCACTACGGATACCAGCATGAAAGGAACCTGAATCACGTAGAACCGCAACACCGTCCCAAAATTTGCTGAGGTCTCCATGAAGTCTCCGCCATTGTCTCCAAGATCCATGATGATCATGATCGAAACGATCCCAGTCAGCGTGAGTAGAAAGGGTGTTCCAAACACCCGGACGACGTAGCGGTCCATGATCGATGCCCTATAGTAGAAGAAAGTAAACACGGGGGGGCTCAGTATGGCGATCCCGATGAAAGCCAGCTTCGCGACATAGGCTTCGAAAGAAGGTGTCTCGCCGTGCTGACTGGTCAGAGCGGATTGCAAATTGTAGTGAAGGTCCGCGTAGAGCCAGAACGAACAGATGAGCACGCTGGCGATCGTGATCGGAAGCAGAAGGGCCGGGCCTCTTATTCGAAACAAGCAAGCGATGAAGGCGGGGATCAAACTCAGCATCACCGCGATCCAACACTTCTCGATAAAACCGAAGATCAACTCAGCCTCCGACTGCGGAAAGAACGCGGCGTTTACGAAGAGCTCGACATCGTCCGCAGTGATCGGAGCCTTGATCAGGAAGAAAATGTAGAGAAAGGCGCAATCCATACCGATGACCGCAAGAGCCCCCGGCAGCAGGCGCGAGCGCAGCAGCCGTGCAAGGGGTCGAGGATGTCTTGGTGTCGATTCCTTAGGCATGTTCGGGAAGGCGGCCTACCAGTCGTCCCGTGAGCCGCTCACGAACACCGACCATGCTGCGCGTGCCCGTGCATGGCAAGCTGGAAACTGCTTCTGTGGATGACAGTTGCGTCATCCGTTCCGACCCCTTTTTTCGAATTGCCATAATTCGAATCGGTGGCACTTTGCCCGTTCGAAACAGCTATGACCAACATTCTCGCAGGGACGCTTCTGCTCTTACTCAAAGGTGTGGCAATGGGAATTGCCAATGCCATTCCTGGTGTTTCCGGTGGAACGATCGCGTTCGTGACCGGAATTTACGAAAGACTGATCAACGCCATCAAATCATTCGATCTGAAAGCGCTGACACTCCTGCGAAAACTGAAATTCCAAGAGTTCCTGGCCCACATCCAGTTCTTTTTCCTGCTCCCCCTTGGGACGGGCGTGCTCACTGGCCTGGTAGGCTCGTCCTACGCCCTGAAGCAACTTTTCAAAACCCATGAACTCTACGTCTGGTCGTTCTTCTTCGGATTGATCGTTGCATCGATCGTCCCGGTCGGCACGATGGTCAAGAAATGGGGGGTTGCACCAGTGGTAAGCCTGCTCGTCGGGGCGGCTATCGCCATTGGAATCGCCATGATCGGGGCTGCGGAAGAGAACCGCAATGTCCCTTACCTCGTTGTTTGTGGAGTGGTCGCGATTGCCAGCATGATCCTCCCCGGAATTTCAGGATCCTATGTCCTTATACTTTTGGGCAATTATAATCTTATCATGCTCGAATCTATCACCAATCTGGGAGATGGGCTCAAGGCAATGGAGTGGCCAAAAATTAAGGAAGCACTCTCCGTCATTATTCCCGTTGGAGTCGGCTGTGTCTTCGGCATTGCCTTGCTCTCGCGATTTCTGTCGTGGCTCTTCAGACGCTTTCACGATGCAGCCGTCGCCCTGATGACGGGCTTCGTCATTGGATCACTTCTCGTTATCTGGCCGTGGAAGAAGAAGATTCCACTGCTGGACGAAAGCGGTGCACCCGTAATCAAGAAAAGTGGCAAGGAGGTCGTCACCGCCTACGAACGATATCTCCCTGACTTCTCTGACAACACGACATGGATCGCGATCGGGGTCATGGTCATCGCCTGCGTGATCGTGATCGCAATGGAGAAGTTCGGCTCGAAGCGCAGCGATGCCTGACTGGATTTCCCCAAGATTAATTGATCAAGAACGCGAAGCGACATCCGCAACAAACTGATCAAGAATTTCCTCCCGCCTTAGAATCGGCAGGGAGAAATGCCCGTCGTCAGGATAAAAGTGGGTCACGGCGTGCGGAATCCTTCTAGCGACTTCCCTGACCATACGCGCCGGAACGTTGCGATCCCTTTCCCCGTGCCAGAACCGCACGGGCACATGAATGTCTGCCCGATCGAATCCCCAGGCGCTGGAATAGATGTCCCCGTCGGCGATCAATGGTCGCATCCCATTGCTGGAAGCATCCATAAAACTGAGTGAAACAGCGGCAAATGCCCGACGATCTTCAA
>JAQCER010000467.1 GCA_027618625.1 Verrucomicrobiota bacterium | reverse complement strand
ACCCGGGCCTAGAAGGCCCGGGCTGTGTTCTACCGGGCATTCAGCCCGACACAACATATCGAAAAGCACGGAAAAATGATCGATGTAATGTAAGTAAGATTTGCCTTCCGTGAATGAATCCGCGAACCCATCGTCAAACAGACATGCGTAAATCCCTCTCTTCGGCAATTGCCCTCGCTGGAATCCTCTTTTTGGGGAGCTTTCTGAGTTCCTGCACGACCTACCCTCCCGACTACGGCTACCAGGATTCTCGAGTTTACACCCCACGGGCACCGGCCAGCCCTGCCCCCTACGATTATTCTGGCGGTTACTCAACAACCTCCAGTCAGCCGTATGATCAGGACGACGTTTACTACGAGGAGGACGTTTACTACGAGGATGAGCCCTACTATCAGGATGCGCCCTACTACGACACCGGATACTACTACCCGGCGCCTGCACCCACCCTCTTCGGTGGTTTTTTCGCCAGTACGAGTTACTATTATGTCAACGAGTGTCGGATCTGTGGTCACTCCACCTGCAGCTGCGGACGAAAGGACTACGTGCGCAGAAAGAAATCCCGCCCCAGCTCGCACGCCTCCCATGACGATCGCCGGCATGCCAGCAACCACGATCGCGACCGCGACCGCAGCAGTTACTCAAAACCAAAATCATCATCTTCTTCAGCGAGTCGGTCTCGCGACGACTCGAATCGGAGCACGCGGTACGCATCCTCAAGTTCGCGGCAGCGTTCCTCGTCGCCTTCCGGTTCCACTTCATCCCGTTCCAAATCCCAACCGACGAACCCGCGTGGTTACAGTGGCGGCAGCAACGCGGATCTCAGCCGGTCGAAGATGACAGCAAGCCGCACTCCTTCGCGATCATCCTCGTCCCGGTCACGCGAATCAGCGAGCAGGCCTTCCGCATCGTCAGATCGGAATGGCTCGCGCTCCGTAGTAAGCGGAACCTCGAACACCGCGGTCACCCGTACCCGACCAAGCAGTAGCTCAAGCGATAGCGCCAGAAGAAAGGCAGTAGCTTCATCATCGAATGCGTTACGGGAACGCGCGCAATCTTCGTCGGCTTCGCGAACAGCACGCCCTTCCTCATCCACCAGCAACAACTCCAGCAGGCGAGAAGCGAGCAGCAGTTCCAGAACCAGAACATCGTCCTCGCAAGCGTCATCAAGCAACCAGCGCAGCAGCAGAGGTAGTAGCAGCGACTCCGGCTCAAGATCGCGGGACTCATCGTCGTCTTCATCATCGTCCCGCGGCGAATCCAAGTCCAGCAGCTCAGACTCGGACAACAAACGTCGCCGCTAGGAGTCTCAATTCTCAATCCATCCGCTTGAGTGCGGTCGCAAGTTTGTCTGCAGCCGTGGCACGCATCGATGATAAAAAAACGGGTAGCCAGTGTTCGCATGCTTCGATGTCCAGGCATAGACGGTGACCGGTGTGCTCTTCATAAGCCGACATCCAGCAGGGCTCGCGATTCGGAGGCCGTTAGCTGCATTGCTGTAAACCGTTCACGGTCTGCCAGCCAAAGCAGTTGCCGTCGATGCTCTGCAAATTCGCCTGCAACACCGGTTGCCGTTCCTCAACAGGACGAAGGGATGCAATTACAGATTCGATTTCCGACCGCGTTGCCACATTGCCACATAATTCGACTCCATGGCCCAGCTAAGAAGCTGGTAAAAGAACTTCCCACGCTGGGTCATGGCAACATTGTAGCGAAAAGGAGTTCCCGAAACCATGGCCGGTCATCTCTTTGCGAAGTGCAGGAAGCAAACCCAGCGCGCCCGGATTGGGCGCAACGCCGTCCATGCCGAGAACCGAATCCGCTCTCAATGTCAATTCGCTGTAGCCCCCAGGCGATCAAAAGTCGGATCTCATCTGCCACAAAATTTGAAGAATATTCTGCGCCGGATGGCCACGACTTACGACTCACTGGAGCTGGTCGTTGGGCAGGCAGTACATCTTGACCACGGGCTCCCGCGTTTCGGGTGCCAGTAGCGCCAGCGCAAGCCCGTCACTCTTTCTTTGCGCCGAGCACAAGACGTCGCCGTCTTCGGTGTGCAGCAGGACGAGCCCAGGTGACAGGATCTCGTACGATGCTTGGAAGTGTACTTGCAACCCCTGCGCCTCCACGTCCGACAGTCGCTGACCATCTTTCCGCCCCGGGACGGTCAACATTTTCAGCCCGCCCCAAGACTCAAACCGAAGGGCCGCACCAGTGTAGACTCCTCCCGATTTTGGTTTTCGGCCGCTGGGGTAGATCGTCTCAGTTGCGACCCACGTTCCCGCCAGTTCCTTGTTTTCGCTGACGGGGAAATCCTTCCGTCTGCTTTCCGATGCAACTGCTGGCTGGACATCGAGTTGATCATTCAATGCGAGCGCAGGCTGTCGTGAATTAGAAGAGCTCGACAGGAATCCATAGATGACCTTGCCATTCTGAGAATCCCATGCGATCACCGCTGCAAGAGCCGCAAATGCTGTACCTACTACAATCGCCTGCCACCACTCCTTGAGAGCGGCCAATGGCGATGTTTCGACCTTCTGCTGCGGCGCAAGCTTGACTCCCCAGCCAGCCGCTTGAGGCTTCGGAGCAAGAGCTTCCGCCACGGGAACGGGAACAGGAACAGAGGCGGGCGCTGAAACTTCAACGGCAACCGCAATCGGAGCTGGAGCTGGAGCCGCTACCCCGACCACCGCTTGGGCGATAACCGGAGTAGCGGAAACGGCGATGCTTTCCACAGCAGCGGCTTTCCGCTTCATGCCCGCCGGCCTTGCCGATAGCCTCTGCACCATTCCTGCCGCCGACCGCGTTGTCACACCTATTGCTCTAACCAGCAGTGCAAACATCGTCTTCGCAGAACGAACAAATGCAGTATTCGCCCACGTGAGGGCTCTCCCCATGGAACGGACGAGTTGAACAGCTGCCTTTGAACCATTGAGAACTCCAACCCCGATTCCACGTACGAAAACAATGCCCGATTTGCCAATCCCTCTTCCGGTAGCCGCGGCAGCGGCGCACATGGCCGACATGCTGTCGCTGGATTTTCCGATGACGCCAACGACGCGTTGAACTGCTGCCTTTGAACCCTTCAGAACTCCAACCCCGATTCCACGTAGGAAAACAATGCCCGATTCGCCCATCCCTCTTCCGGTAGCCACACCTGCGGCGCACATGGCCGACACGCTGTCGCTGGATTTTCCGATGACGCCAACGATTGCCACGCGCTTGCTTGCGAGAATCTCGCCGAATGAGGGCCCTTTCGGCTTCGCTGGCTTGACCACTTTCGCAACGATCACCTCCGGAACGGGCACCGGAACGATCTCTACTGCAGCACAAACTGGCTCCTCGACCTTGGTCTCGACTACACTAGCAGCGGCAGTAGGCTCGATTGCTGGTGGCGTCATCGCAGCTACCTGAGGCAACGGCGACACGACTGGAATCGCGCGCACTGGCTCTGGAGGCTGAATTGCTTCCGGCCCGGCCTGTTCAAGAATCGGCTTCGGCTCGATTTTTGGTGCCCGCTTTTCTTTAGCAGGCTTGTCTTTAGCAGGCTTTGGCCCAGCCTTGCGAACATCCAGCTTTTCGGTAATCGGACTGAGCTTGAGCTCTGGAAGAGATCCTTGCCGCTTGCGTCCGAGAATCCGACTCACAAGTGTTTTGGGAGGATTGTTAGGATCCTGTTGGACGGCGATACGGATGACCTCCCTTTGAATCAGCGGCTTCGGCAACGGCTTCTTTTTGACAACTGGCAGTACCAGTTTTGTCTTTTTCTTTCGACCAAACCCCAGCGACAGTTTCTGCTTTTTCTCTGCGGTCACCTCAGTGGACGCCGCCCGATCCTGCACCGGCGTCAGAAGCTCCGTCTTCTCCTGCGCTGGCACCGCTCCAACAGCTGCCGCGCCAGCAACCACTGGATCAGAGAAGACCAACTCCAGCTTGCCTGCCTGGATCCTGTCTCCATGAACCAGCGGTTGTTCCACCACCGAAGCGCCGTTCACTCGCGTTCCGAATCCCGATCCAAGATCCCTCAGCAGGTAGTGCCCGTCCTCTCGAACGATCGTAAAATGCCGTCCTGCCACAGCGAATTGCTGGGAGACGGTGACTGCAACGTCTGCGTCTGTTCCAAACGTCGTGCTACTCGTATCGTGAAGGGGCAGCACAGCTCCCTTTTTTGTAATTAGGGCCAGTCCCAAAGGGGGGCTTTTTGGCGGGCAGCGGTGA
>JAQCER010000466.1 GCA_027618625.1 Verrucomicrobiota bacterium | reverse complement strand
ATCGCCAAGCCGTAGGCCCTACCCGGACAGCGAAGCCCGCCGAAGTCGATCTCCAAGCACCTGAAGGTTGCCCACTTTACACCGCCCGTATCGTCCGGGGAGTGAAGGTAGGCCCGAGCCCCGCCTGGCTGAAAGCGAAACTGGAAGCGATCGGACTGCGGCCTATCAACAACGTTGTCGACATCACCAACTACGTTCTCATGGAAATGGGTCAGCCGCTGCACGCGTTTGACATGTCCAAACTGGAGGGAGGCATCATCGTCAGGCTCGCCACAGCCGGCGAAGAATTTCTGGCTCTCGACGGTCAAACTTACATCCTGGACACCACTGATCTGGTCATTGCAGACAGCACCAGGGCAGTCGCCATTGGCGGCGTGATGGGCGGCGAAGAATCTGGAGTCACCGAGCGCACGACCGACATTCTACTTGAGAGCGCCTACTTTGATCCAACGTCGATCCGGCGCACATCGCGCAGACTCGGGCTCTCATCCGATTCCTGCTACCGGTTCGAAAGAGGCATCGATCCGCAACAAACGATCGGTGCCAGCGAACTCGCCGTCAGACTCATTGTGGAACTTACTGGCGGTGTCGCGGATGACGCCACGCTGGTCAGCGGAGCCCCTCCAGTCCTCACTGGAGAGGTGACGCTCGATGTTCCCCGCGCCACATCGCTGCTCGGGGCGCAGATTCCAGAACCCGAAATCGATCGCATTCTGGGGGGCCTTGGCCTCGAAAAAATCGGCGGAACCGCCGGGAAATCGTCCGCCTGGAGGATCCCATCATTCCGTATCGACCTCCAGCGGCACGTCGATCTGGTCGAAGAAATCGCTCGCGTCTTCGGGATCGACAACATTCCCGCTGCTCACGGTGCCATTTTCTCAGAAGCCTCGGCTGCAGATCAAAGCTATGATTTCCGCTCAAGGTTGAAGTCTCAACTGACGACGCTCGGATTCTACGAAGCCGGAACCATCAAGCTCATTTCCCAGGCTCAGCTTTCGGATGTCCTCGGTTGCTCGCCAGAACTGCCGACTCCATTTCCGCTTAAGAATCCCCTCTCCGATGATCACACCATCATGCGCCCAAGCATGATTCCCGCCCTCTTCGGCGTCGCTGAACGCAACGTGCGCATGGGTGCAGACTCGCTGCGGTTCTTTGAGGTTGGCACCTTGTTCCAAAAGGGGCTGGACGGTGCCCCTGCATTGCCCTGCTCATCAATGGCCCGGCGACACCTGCTTCGTGGCACGCCATGGAGACCCCACGATTCGACATTTACCATCTTAGGGGAATTCTCGAAACCCTCATTCCCCGTGGGCTGCGACTTGAGCTGGGCGAGCATCCGACACTGATACTCGCAGCGAGAGTTTTCGCCGATGATGTCCAGGTGGGCTGGATGGGACAAGCTCGGCCAGCTCGCACGCGGGAGATCGGAATCACTGGCCCGGCCCTCGTTGCCGAGCTTGATCTGCATCTGCTGGAAGCGCATTCCCTGGGACGCTCCACCCAATTCACCGAACTGGCGAAGTTCCCCGGCTCGACGAGAGACATCGCAATGTTCGTTCCAGCAACATTGCCAAACGGTGAACTCAATCAGTTTTTTTCATCCCTAACAGAACCACTCTTAGAATCTTTTCAGGTGTTCGATGTTTTCGTCGCGAGCGCAAAGTCAACTGAAGAATTAGCGCGCAAATCGATCGCATATTCGTTGACATATCGCGACGAAAGCAGGACACTTCAAGCAACTGAAATTGACGAGGCCCACGGACGCGTGCTCGACGCACTGAAGAATGCGCTCCCCGTGGAGGTTCGCTGATTGTCGTCTGTTCTTTCAAAACTTCTTAGCTTTGGACGGTGAAACCGAAGTCGCCACAGCGCGTCTCAAGTACTGTTCATTTTTTCCTGCTGTGTTCGCGTCTATGGGGTATTTCGTGAGCCCGGACCGATATAACGTGTATGGGGGCTTAGCTGGTTAGTTGATGTCAGGCCTTTACTGGAGGGCAGATATTTACTCGGCGGCTCCCGCCCTGTTTGAGCTACTGGAACGTGAGCTCGCTGCCTCTGTCGGCACAAGTGGGAAAAACCTTTCGACGTTCTGAACCCGCACTGGCGTGCTCAGAACGTCTTTTTTTTGTTTTTTTGTGCCAAATCAGGCACTCTCAACCTTCTCCCATCGTTGAAAACCATTTTAGTTTAGCGGCCGAGGGGTCAAAACGTCTGCCCCTGCTCGGAGGCGTAAACGGCCGCGCCTCGTGCGACGGCATAATCCCCCAGCGAGGCAATCACAATCTCGATCCCTTCCACGAGCGCCGGGGAAGCATTTTTCTGAATGGATTTGCTCAGGCCCTTTTGGTACAGATCTGGCATCTTGTCCACCAGTCCGCCGCCGATCACGATGCGATCGGGCCCGAGCAAGTCGACTGCAGCGGCGATGCCGATGCCGAGGTATTCGATCGAGCGTTTCATGATATTCTCAACGGCAACATCACCATTGTCGATCGCCTTCTTCACCGTTCCGCTTTTGATTTTCTGGATGTCGGTTCCCGCTTTTTCCATGATGACGGGAGCATTGCCCCGATAGGCTTCGATCGCACAGGTCGCGGCAATGGTAAGGCGGCTCGCCAGTGCTTCGAGAGTGACGGGCTCCCCTACTGCGCCTTCCAAGGTGGATCCAAGCAGGCGGATGTTTCCGATTTCCATACAGGAGGCACGGCGGCCACGTAAGATTTTGCCCTCGTAAACAAAGCCACCCCCCACACCCGTACCTGGGAAAACCCCCAGCAGCGATCGGGCTCCCTTGCCCGCACCACTGCGGTACTCGCCGAAGGTTCCTGCGTCGACATCGTTGAGCACCGCCACGGGGCAGGCGAAAATTCCGGCAAGGAACTTGCCGATGGGAACCTCCTGCCAACCCAGATTGGGAGCGTGGCGGAGCATCCCGGTTTCAAAGTCCACCACTCCAGGGCAACCGATGCCAACTGCGGAAACATCGACAGCATTGATCCCTGCAATCTTGAGGGCTTCTTGAACGGACTCTTCGATTCTCTTTAGGCCAGTCTCCGGCCCCTCAAAGCCTTGGGCTGGCATCCGAGATGTACCGACCTCCGTCTTCGATCCGTCAAAAACAACGGAAAACATTTTCGTTCCGCCAAGATCGATTCCAACAGTGTAGGGGCCTTTGCTCATGATTTAATGTTCAACTTGGAAACATAGAGCCGCCCAATCCTTGCCTTGGCAAGCTCAATGCGGCCAAGTGGTGATTTTCGATCCTTCACTGACCGGAACGACTTGCGAATTGCACGAATCGGTACAGCATTTCCTCATGACTTCTACATTTCTCGCACAATTTATGATGGGTGGTGGAAACATGGGCTACCTGGTCATCCTGGGTATCTCAATGCTGGTCAGCATGCTTGTGAGTCACCGGCTGAAAAGCAAGTTTGCACAGTATTCTCAAGAGCCCATCGGCCTGAGCGGGCGCCAGGTTGCAGAACAAATGCTGGCTGATCATGGCATCCGCGACGTGGAGGTAATCAGCACACCTGGTCAGTTGACGGATCACTACAATCCAGCCAACAAAACTGTGAATTTGAGCGAATCCGTATACCAGATGCGCTCCGTCGCGGCGGCGGCTGTGGCGGCGCACGAATGTGGGCACGCGGTTCAGCACGCCAAGGCCTACGCATGGCTGACGATGCGGTCAAAGATGGTGCCGATGGTCAGCATCGCATCGCAAATGATGAACGTCGTGATGATGGTTGGTATGTTTGGGTTTATCAGTAGCGGCAGCGGCCTGTTCATCTGGCTGATTGTTGCGTGCCTCGGAGCGACGACGCTGTTCGCAGTCGTTACCTTGCCCGTCGAATTTGACGCTAGTAACCGTGCGCTTGCATGGCTCGACTCTACAGGATCCCTGGGTAGCAGCATCGGCCATGAGCGGGCTAAGGATGCGCTGTTCTGGGCTGCCATGACATATGTGGTCGCGGCGCTTTCCAGTATTGCCACCCTGGTCTACTTCCTGATGAAGGCGCTCGAGAATCGCCGCAACTGACAGATGGGCATTAATCGGGCTATATCCGGGATTCGCAAACCACCAAACGCCTGGGAACACGGTATTCTAACGCTTTTAGGCTCAAAATTGACGTGAGCGGATTCTTCCCGTTATCCGTACAGAGAGGACGCTCTTGCAGCGGATGGGGTGAGGAGGAGCCGAAGGGTGCGTTC
>JAQCER010000465.1 GCA_027618625.1 Verrucomicrobiota bacterium | reverse complement strand
ACAAGCTCCGCCACTGGAGGCAATGGAGGAAGGGATTCCGTGTCGATTGTCGCAGGCATCTCAAGGTAGCGAGCAGCTTCTTCGCTGATCTTTGGATCAGTCGAACGGTTCAGCACATCTGCTGCGGCGAGCGAAACATCTGCCGGGAGTGTTTTCTCCGCAGCAAGCCGGAGCAATGCTTTCTCGCCCGAGCGACTGCCCCCCATGGCCGTGGTCGCAGCAATGCGCCGGGCCACAGGCAGATCGCCAGTGATGACGCCTTCCAGCAGGGCGAGTCCTGTCTGGTGTTCCGAAAGTGCAAGCGCACGCAGCAAATGATCACGAGATTCATCGCTGACGTCGGCAGACATGATCGCATCAGCAATGGGTTCCGTGGCTTCGAGCGAATACATCGCCTGCACCGCCTGCACACCTTTGCCATTGGTATCGTTCAGCGCAATCTTGAGCAATGCTGCTTCCTGCGCTGTGATGCGAAAGCGATTTACCAGCGTGAAGTAGGTATCCGTGGCAACTTCAGCACCGAGGAATCGATCGATGGCCGCGATCACCTTTGCTGATGCCTTCTGGTAGTCAAACGACTCCATTCGCAGGATCGTCTCGACGATCAGTTTGTCCTTCGCCACTGTATTGGAAGTATCCTGCGCGAAACTGGACTGCGCAGGAATGAAGAGTGAACATGCCAGCAGGAAAACTGGAAAACAACAACGCATACGCACAGGGATATATTTTAATTAATTTCTCAATTGGTATCTTCGACAGTCACCGTTCCAGACGAAGTAACGGTAATTTTCTTCGCCAGTCGATGCATTCGCATCTTCCGAGCATCCACCGCAAACAACTTCAGCACGACTGAATCGATAGATTCGTCAAACAGGTCGGCGATGGGCACACGCGCGCTCCAACTGGAGAAGTCGGGACGATCCAGCTCTCTTTTGAAGTTAAAAGCATTGTCGGCAACCGCAGAAGACATCGGCGGCAACGCGTGGATCGAGGCGACCTGAAGCACGTCTGCCGGGCTTGCGTCATTTTCATCACTTTCGCTTTCAGCCGCAGCCGGACGGGTAACCAGGATACCATGCGATGCCGTTCCACCAGCAGATTCCGGCAGCAGGGTCCAACCAGCGATCTCCAGTGCATCGCCATCCGAACTCATTTCTACCCGATCAAGCGCCCAGCGATTCGTCGGGAGAGGCTTCGACGCCAGGGTGAACGGCTCAGTGTTCGCATTCCTGGCAAGGGGCTGTGCCAGATACCCATAGCGATTGAGAATATTCGCCTGATCGCGTACAAAAGCAGGACTGACATCGAGTCTCGTATCGGCTTCGGGATAAAAGTGGTTGATGTAGAGCAGTGACGTGAGCGAGTGCAGCCGACTGTTCTCCCACTGTTCCATGCGCACGATGCCGTAGGCCCACGACTGGAACTGAGTGACCAGAAATGCTCCGGTGAAAATTGAAAAAAGCATCTGCCGACTGCCAGAACGCTTCATGATCTCCTGGCCGAAGATCATTCCTAACAATCCCACCGAAAGCAGCAGATACAGGCTCATGCTGTTGTAGCGGGGAGTGAGTGCACTGCGCACTCCAGCGACCTCGGCACGGCTCAGAGCGACCATCAATGCCACGGTCACTGCTGTTCCTCCAAGTGCCAGCCATGGCAACGCTCGTGCGATCTCGTCTTTGTGCTTCCAGCGCAAAAACCACCGCGCAGCCCCCAGAGCAAAACAGGCTGCCAGTGTCCAACCGAACCATGGAGCGACATCTCTGGCTGGTAGGCGTGTAATGCGCGCCAGCGGATTACCAAGGAAGCTGCCGAAGAAATGAATTGCCTTGTCTGGATTTGCGATGGTTGCACTGAAGTTCGCGATCCCGGGCGGTGCCTCTCCCGGCATCTGGTTGTAGGCATGGCCACTGTGGGATGCGTTCTGAAGGTCAGAAAAATAACATCCAAGCACGAGCGCAGCCGCCACAATCCATCCACTGAGAAATTTCCATTTTGAGCGGGCCGTGGAAGAAAAATCTGGTTGCAGGAGCACCGACATCAGGACGACTGGCCAGACCAGCATCCCATGAGAAAAGCTGTGAGTCGCCACCAGCGCAAGAAGGAGGCAGAATCCAAATCGCAGGCCGACCGACCAGTGACGCTTCACCCGCAGGACAACGAGCGCCCAGCACACGCAGCACATCGGCAGCATGAAGGCTACCTGGACAGCCCACAGAAAATTCTCCCATTGCAGAGGCGAAAACAGTAAGAGATTCGCGCAGAATGCCGTCCCGTATAGCAGCCCATCACTCCGCGCCAGCGTATCTCGCAGCAGCAGAAAAACCGCGACCGCTGTGGCGAACACCGTGAAAAAAATCACTCCCATCTCAGCCTTGAGATCGCCCCCGGTTCCTTTGTTCAGAGTCAACATGACGATACGGGGAATCACCATCCGGTGCTCGATGTGTGGGGCATACAGGTCACTCACCGTCATCTTTCCTTCTTCAAATTTTTCAATCAAACGCACCCGTTCCCAGTCATCCCACACAGGCACATTGACAGCGAACCGCTGAACCAGCACCCCCATCACTAGCGCT
This sequence comes from Verrucomicrobiota bacterium, assembly GCA_027618625.1. GTDB lineage: Bacteria > Verrucomicrobiota > Verrucomicrobiia > Verrucomicrobiales > DEV007 > JAGROY01. The sequence goes on along the minus strand of JAQCER010000465.1, from coordinate 1,646 downwards.
GGCAAAAACGCAGCGACCAGCAGGAGGAAACCGCGCCAGTGCTGCGAAATGATGGATTGCAAAGACCCGGACAAAGGCACCCCAACCCTTTAACGCTTCCCCGTAGAACAGCAAGCAGGCAGTTGATTTAATCACCAGCAAAGTCGACCCATTGGCCGAGGGAGAAGAGACCGCAGAGTGGATCAGATAGCGGCAACCGATCCGATTGAATGCCCTGGGCAAGCTGTGGGTTACTGATCCGATTCTATCGATGCGACAAGACGATCCCGGAGATCGCGACACTGTGAGATTTTGCGGGAGATGGCATCGTTCCCGGGAAATGCCTCTGCCGCCTGCTCCCAAACATTTCCGGTTCGAGCAACGAATTCCCTGGCCACTCTAAACAAATTCTTGCCGCCATTGTCCTTCATCGAAACAATCAGCTCGAAGACGTCGAGAGCTCCGGGCGAGCATCGATGCGCTGCCAGTAGCTCGTTGGTTGCAATGTCGGGGCGCTTGTCCTGCAGTGCCTTCAGCATCCGGCACTGGTGGTAGAATGCAGCATCCCACGCCACTTCACCGGAAATCGCCCAGTTCCTCCCGCTACGTTCAACGGCATTGACCAACTGCGCGGCTACCATCGAGGAAAACGGTAATGTGCCGGGCTCGGAGAGATCTTGAGCACGTGCTACTAAACGCAAAGCATGCAGATAATGAACCGTAGGAGCATCCTGCGCGTGCAGCTCAATGAGTTGGCGCCGATTGCGCAGGGCGGCCTCATGATCCCGAAAGCGCTGCATGACATCTGCGAGTGCCGAGCGCGCTTCTTCGTCCGCGAGGGGTATGGCTTCAGCCGTTTGATACCATTGTTCAGCAGCCTCGGGCTGGCCCGCCCGCGCGTAACTCACTGACGTGAGATAGCTAAAAACACTTGCTTCCTGCAGAGTTCCCGACTGCGCTACTGCATCGCTGAATGCCAGTGCGGCATCCTCCCAGGCCCCGGTTGCCATCGCTAGGTATCCGCCGACGTCTGGCGACTGTCGCCACTCTTGTTTCAATTTCCCAAGCGAACCCCAGCCTCCATTCCTTACACCATGGAGCAACTGTCCGCGCTTCTCCGCTGGCGAGACAAAAGCTCCGTACCAACGTCCCTGCTGGGAATACGGATTGCACATCGGCACCACGGCGAACCTGGAAGGGACGCCAGCAGCGCAAGCTGTCATTGCAGTTCCAATCGCCAGCTCACGCAACTCCGGATACGAAGATGCCCACACGCAGAACGTCGGCAGCGCTGTCAGATCGGTAACCTTTGTGCGCTCCGCCATCCGTTCGCCAGCTTCCTCGATCAGCTCAGGCAAACCGTATTCGTGACAGAAGCGCAGCACTGCACGGGCTCCGTCAGACGGAACAAAACCAGTCGGCTGAAAGTTCTCGTCGTGCGTAAGGCCAAGCGCCTTCTTCGAATAGTGATCCGTTTTCGTTTTCGCTATCTCACCGGCTAAATACCGCCGCAGGATATCAACTGCCGAAATTTCCTCATTCTCCTCAATGCTCATCGCATTTCGCAGCACTTCCACTGCTTCCGGAATTCGCTGCTGGTGAACCAGCAGGTCAAAAGCGGCGGCCTCCCGCCCCACACTTCGCTCGCGATGCTGTTCGAGCAGGTA
>JAQCER010000464.1 GCA_027618625.1 Verrucomicrobiota bacterium | reverse complement strand
CGATCGTGACCACGCCATCACCCTAATCAAGAATCAACGACTTGTCTCGCTACTTGCGTAAACCCTGACCAGCACGGGCAGGAGCAAAATGAGAAGTTGACAGGAAAGCCGTTGGGAAGGTGACGGGAACATGGGTGAATGTTTTCGTCTCAATCGATCGAGTCAACAGGGGATTGTGTTGCAATGCCAGAGACTCACGAAGCGCGTTTGCGTGCAGGCACTTGAAAAAAACTCGGGGTGGGTGAATGCTGTTGTGTGTCGGCGATCAAAATTCTCTCCCCCCAATTTCTGGTGCATCCGTTCGTGTGCGGGTTGGTTGCCATCCTTTTTGCGCCTTCGTGCACCACCGTGCCGGAGGCAATTCCTGATTCCAACGCCAGTTCCGTTGTGACGGGTGCGCCGAATTCACGGGCGTCGCGCGAGTTGAAGCCGGCTGCTGAGGTTCCACTAAAGCCGATCCAAGTGCCGAAGCTGAGCGAAGTGCCTAAGCTTGCCGAAAAGAAGACTCCAGAGAGGAAGGTCGAACCCATCGCTGGAACTCCAATGCTCTCGAATTGGCGCAACGCGTTACAACCTCGGAAACCGGAGGCACCAGCATCACTTCCCGATCCGGCCCAAAAGGGAGGGAAGCGAGTGTTGTTTCTCGGTGATTCGTTGGGGATCGGTGCATTCGGTCGCGCATTTGATCAGGGGCTTCGCGACGCGGGCTTCGAAGTTTTCACTTCAGTCGCAGGTGGAGCAACCCCCTATTATTGGTTAAAGGAGTATCCATCCGTTTCGATCGACATCACCTACTGGGAACGGACGCCGACCAGCGAACGTCGCTTGTCCAGGATCGGCGCGGTGCCAAAAGTCGAGGCTCTCATGTCAAGTTGGAACCCTGATATTGTCGTCGTGCAGACCGGAACGAACCTCTACGCCTCCCTTCGATCGAAGAAGCGGAGCAAAGAGGCAAATGTCCGCGAAGTCGAGTCGCTGACCGACAAGATGTGCAGAGTCGTGACCGCCAATGGTCAGCGCCAAATCTACTGGATCACGCCGCCCGATGCCGATGTGAAGCGCTACCCGCAGGCCTTACAGGACGAAATGTTAAGCATCACTCAGCGGGTAGCCGGTCAATACGGCACCGTGTTTAACAGCTACCAGGTGACCAGCTACGGTAAGCCCGATTCGAAGTCAGATGGTATTCATCTTACCACCTCTGCTTCCCGCAGCTGGGGGAAGACCGCAGCCAGTGACTTCAAATCCCGCTTCCAGTGATCCCCGCTTTCAGTGATCGGTCCAGAGCCCGTCGCAGCTTTCAGTCGTTCTCGCCGTCGACAGCAGATTACACGTAAGTCTTCGTCGGCTTCAGCCCGGTGGGTGTGCACGATAGTAGGTGCACGTGAGGGTCGCTCAGCACGCCTTTCGTGAACCCATCGATTCTGAGCACCCTGGAAAAGGTCCTTGATAAGCGGTGTTTTAAGTGCTAAGAAAATGGCATTAGGAAAAGCACACTTTCTCCTCTTGGGATCATTCTCATTGCAGCCGTGCATATTTCCTGCGCATCAATCGCGACTCAGTCATCTCCTATGAGGACGGGCGCAGCTGAAGCTGCTAGTTTAAGTGCAGATGAGGCGAACCCGGAAGCGCGGCGAATTCAGACCGGTTCGCAGCAGGTCGAAGTGACGAATGTGGGTACGGCGGTGAGCGCCGCGAGGGATATCGTGAGGCGGGCAGGCGGTAGGGTTGAGTCCTCGAGCGTTCGGGTTTCTGATACGGAAGAGCGCGGGACGGCGGAAATGCAGATTCGCGTGGCAGCAACAGATCTGGAGGAAACCGCCGATGCCCTCGCGGGACTTGGGCATGAGACATTTCGACGTATTGAGGATCAAGATGTTGCAGTGCAATGGATTGACCTTGAGGCACAACTGCAGAACCAGATCGCGCTCAGAGATCGATTGAAGCGACTGCTTAACGATGCGAAAACGGTTAAAGATGCTCTGGAAATCGAGAAGGAACTGGCCCGAGTCCAAGCATTGATCGATTCAATGACGGCCCAATTCAGGAGCCTACAGAACCGGGTGCAGATGGCGTCGCTTTCACTCGGTTTCAGCGAACGTTCGATCCCCGGTCCGGCGGGACTGGCGATGAAGGGAATGGGATGGTCTCTGCGTAAACTGTTCGTTTTGAAATGAGTCATCGATCATCGTTGTTTGTGCAGATATTTTTAAATGTATTTTACCGTGCAGGTTTGCAGAAAGTGGTTGATTTTATAATTATAATAATTACAGTAATCTTATGAACCTCCGTTCTGTCATCCCGTTAGCAATGCTGGCTTCAGTGTGTTTCGCCATTTCGTCCAGGGCGGGCGTTGTCGATACGCTCAACCCAGCGGATGCTGATGTCTTCAACGTTCTGGGGAATCTACCAACTTGGAACAACTATGGGAACAACAATGGGGACAGGGCCGATGCCACCTTCACGCTCTTAGTAGACTTCAATGCAAAGGCGGCAGGTGTCGAAGAAGTGTTGTGGGAAACGGGTGGCAATGGAACGGGCAGTTCGTTGCTTTATGTGGCGGCGGACACTCTACGGTTCATTACGCGTCAGGGTGCAGCGTTCGGCACTACACAGGTCGACTATCAACTGACTTCAGCTCAGATTGCAGCTGGTGAGATTTTTGTGTCATGGGTGTTCGATCTTGGCGGTGATGAAATGCGATTGATCACAAGTCACGTGAATGGCTTCAACAACCAGGAGACAGTAGCGACCGTGGCCTACGCTGGAACCGACTGGAGTGGACCAGGCGGAGCTGGCTTTGGGTCAACCACCTCTAGTTTGGGCGGTCTAAATCCAACGGTTCCTGGTGCAGGGCACAACTTCACTTCCGGCACGATCAATACAGCTGAAGGTTTGCATTTTTACGCTGGCGACGCCTTTGCTCCGAGTCCAGTCCCAGAGCCAATGGGAGTCCTGGCCCTTTCAGGTGCGGTTGCACTTGTCTTCTTCCAGCGACGTCGGGTGGAGGGATGAGCAAATGGAATACATCACGGACTGCGTCGCGTGAGTTATGCCGTCGCAGTGTGGCGGCTACGAATGTCCGCAGGACACGGGTGTATTGGAAGGTCGGATTGGCTGGAGCGATCGTGCTTCTGCTTGTTGCGAAGCCGCATTCCACCTGGAAGTCGAATCGATTTTCCGAAAGGGCGGCAGCTTCTCTGGCGAAGGGAGATGCCAGGCAGGCTGTTCTTGAGTCGCGTGTCGCCCTGGCTGCCGATGACAAGAACTCCGACGCGGTTGCGCATCTCGCCAAAGCCTACGAAGAACTGAATGATCGCCGGCTGCTTCCCGTTCTGGAGCAGCTGACAGGGGATAAGGGCAATTTGCGCTATGCCCGCGCCGCGTTGGCATTCGGCGAAATCGATCTAGCAGGGCAATCGCTGGCTGAAATTCAACCGCAAGCGACCGAGGAGATCGTCGAGTACAGCAAACTTGGCGTTGTTGTGGGCTGAAATGGCCAACGATGCCTCCGCACTTTTCAAGCATCTGGAGACGCTCGCAAGAACCGATTCCGAGCGGTCGGAAGCGGGCGAATCGGCCCTGCTGAAATTGGCGGGACTGGTCGCCTTATCAGGAGCCATGACAATGCCGGAGGATCTGCACGAGCAGCTCACCGCATGGGCCAATATGGAGGACGCACGGTCGCTCGATGCCACTGTCCTCCTGTGGGCGATCGCAAGTCGCGACCCAAACCAGCAGGGGCAATGTGCGACCTTTCTGGATCGACTTGCGATCACCGTCGACGACAGCTTGGAAACCATCCGCTCAAAAAGTACTGCGCAACTTCGAGCAATGGATTTTTCCATTGCATTTGAAGGTGATGACTGGAAACAACTCCTGGCCGGCCTGCAGCAGCGAATCCTGGATCAACGTGATCCGGCTCTGACCGGAGTCGTCTTGCAGTGGATGCACAGACACCAGCAGTATGCAGAGGTGATGGAGGCAGCGGCGCGGTTGGCTGTCAGTCTCACTCCTTTGCCAGACGATGAGGAAGAGACGGTAAACCGTATCGTTCTCGCCAGGATTCTTGTTGCAGATGCGTGTGCCAGGGTCAACGACTGGCAGAGTGTTGGTCGCTGGTGCGAGGGCCCTACTTGGGGCAGCAACGAACATCTGCGTTCGCTCTTGATTGCCCGTGCCTTGGCGGGAGCTTCGGTTGATTCGGTGCCCGTTCCCGCAGTGCGA
>JAQCER010000463.1 GCA_027618625.1 Verrucomicrobiota bacterium | reverse complement strand
GGCGGTGCCAGAAGCGGCATAGTTAAGCAGCGGAATGGCGTCCACCACGCGCTTCTTGTCCTCAGAGATTGCTACCTGAAACATGTGGTCATCGAAGCTGACAAGAAAGTAGTGATCGATCGGCGGTGGCAAGACTTCAGTGGGGCCGCCGGGGACTGGAGGAAAGACGGGGACTTTGGTGCGATTGTCGACGCCAGTGTTAGGGCCTCCGCGCTCAACTGCTTCCAGGGCAAAGCGATCGCCCGCAACTTCCCAGGCAGGACGCACTCGGTCTTCGATGCGGCGGCCCATCTCGAGCAGTTGATCAAGGTTGTAGCCGGGTGGCGGAATCAGCATTCCAAAGACGACATTGCGGTTGCCCACTGGCAGGTAGTCGAGCGGGGGCAGCATAACCTTGATGCCGATCAAGGTACCGAACAGAAACACCACGATCACCCCAGTTCGCAAGCTCCAGCGATCAATAATGCGTCGAACTAGGTCCGCTGAATAGTCTGGAATCCGATCGAACAGAACGCGAATCGGATTCAGTGGACGGGCCAGTGTGCGCATCACGGGGTTCCCAAACAATCTGTCATACAGGCTGCGTTCTCCGTTCTCGCCACCGAGTTCTTCTGGCGATTTGCGTTTGAACAATCGCGCCGCAGCGGACGGAATCACGGTTACCGACACGATCAGGCTCAGGCCCACTGAAGCAATGATGGCGTAGGCAATGTCCTTAAACAATTGTCCCGCTGTTTCCTGGATGAGCAGGATCGGGATGAAGACGAGCAGCGTGGTCATCGTGGCAGCGACAACTGCTCCAGCCACTTCTTTGGTGCCGTCAATGGATGCCTGCAGAGCTGACTTGCCCATTTCCAGATGACGGAAGATGTTCTCGATCACCACGATTGCGTTGTCAACGACCATGCCCACAGCGAATGCCATGCCCGCGAGCGAGATGATATTGATCGATCTCCCACACGAAACCAGTATCACCATCGCGCCAATCACCGAAATGGGGATGGCTACTGCGATGATTCCCACCGTGCGCAGCGAGCGAAGAAAGAACAGCAGTGTCAATGTGGCCAGGATGCCGCCGATGATAATGTTGCCCTGCACCAGATCGATGGCGTCGCGGACGTAAGTCGTCGAGTCATAGGTCTGCACCAGTTCGAAGGAGCCATTGATTCCGAGCGCCCGGGCGTGTTCCTCGAGAATGCCGCCGGGTGCGTTCATGTTGGCGACCTCGGCTTTGATGGCGTCCATCGTTTCCAGCAGGTTTGCGCCGCGCTGGAGTTGGTAATTGAAAAACGGCATCGTCTGGCCACGCGCGCGTGCCCAGTTTTTCGACTCTTTGTAAGTGTCGACTACTTCCGCCAGGTCGCGCAGATACACCGGGCCTGATGCATCGCGACGAATGATCAAGTCTTCGACGGACTGCGGGTCCTCGAAACGACCAGTGGCCCGCACCCGGACGTTGCGTTTTCCATCCGGCAGCTGGCCGCCGGAGAAGTTGGCATTGGCGTTTCTCAGTGCGTTGACCAATTGCTGGTACGTGATGCCCCTTTGCGCCAGCGCGATGGGGTCGATGCGGATCTGCACTTCGCTGGCCCGCGCTGCGCGAACGCCCACCTCAGCAATGCCGGGCAACCGTTCAAACCGCGGACGGAGCCGGCGATCCATGAAGTCGTAGAGCGTCGTGCCATCGAAGTCCGGATCGGTCGATGCCAGGCCGATCCAGGCGATGTAGTCGGTCGACTCAGGATCAATGTCGAGCACCACCGGTTGCAAAACGGAATCAGGATAGCCGGGGACTTCATCCAGTTTCTGCAGGACTTCGGCCATGGCGTCGGAAATATCCGTGCCCGTCTTGAATTCGAGGCGGATGTTGCCCTGACCCGCCTGACTGTTCGAGGTAATCGAGGCAAGGCCGGGAACACTGCCAAGAACCTTTTCCTGCTCTTCAATGATGTCGCTCTCGATCTCCTCGGCGGAAGCATTCTCCCAAAGTGTGGTCACCGCGATGACCACGGAGTCGACATCCGGGTTCATTTGCACGGGCACTTTTGTCAGGGCCAGGATTCCTCCCAGCAGGCAAACGGCCACTCCCACAGCCACTGAAATCGGCTGCTGAATGGCAAGTTGGACGAGTCGATTCATCTCTGACTGCCTGCTGCACCATCGGCACTATCTGCCGCGCCGGTGGCGGGCAATCGCGGAGTGGCAACGAGGGGGGTGTTAGGGAAAAGCCGTTGATTGCCCTCGACGACAACCGAATCGTTTTCGGTGACTTCAGGCGCATCCAAGTATGCGAAACCGTCCGCTTCGAACAAGACTTTCACCGGCACGCGCACGGCAGGTGGTAATCCGCCACCAGCAGGTGCCGCGCCCACTTTGAAAACTGCTTCCCCCAAGCGGCTCTGGACGATGGCATCCGTGGGTACCGCAAGACGAGGCTCATTGCTACCGATCGGAATGCTAGCGCGCACCGACATTCCCGGGGCGAGATCGTTTGCATCTGCATCCAGGGTTACGATCACCGGGAAAATCCGCGTCGCAGTGTCGACATCGGCGACTACTTGCACGTCGATCGATGGCACCGTTTTTCCAACAGCAGTCACTTCCACCTGGATGCGCCCAGCTTGCGCGGCAGCAGCTGCGGCATAGCGCTCCGGAACCTGGAGCCAGGCTTCAATAGTGCCTGTCGAGACCAGTGTGACCACTGGCTGCCCCGCAGTGAGCCATTCACCTGGCTCGACATGGCGAACCGTCACGCGCCCATCAAAGGGAGCCACAATGTCCAAATCCTGGTAGCGGACGTTGAGCAACTCCATGCGGCTGGTTGCCTCGATCAGCGATTCCTTGGCGGCAAGGTGACCCGCTTCGGCGACTGCGAATGCCTGTTCAGCGTCAAGCAATTCTCGTTTGGAAATGGCGCGCTTCTCAAGCAGCGGCTGTTTCATTTCCAGATCCTGCAGCATGCGGTTTCTGTCGGCCTCACGTTGCACCACCAGTGAGCGTGAGGCAGCGATTTGCGCATCGGTCTCGGCACGTTCGGCATCGAGTCGACGATGGTCGAGCTTCACCAGGACGTCGCCCCGTTTCACTTTCGCTCCTTCGTTCACCGGAATCTGATCCACCGCGCCCGCCTCCCGTGCTGCCACTTCCGCCCGTGATACGGCACGAAGGTCACCGGTCACCGTGTACTGTTCCTGCGCAGCAAGCCGTTGCACCGGAGTGACGACGACCGTTGCGGGTGCCGGACCGGATGGAGCACCGCCGCCCTAGCCGTTATCTTGTTTAGCCGTCTGGATAATCCACACGACCCCAAGGCCCACAGTGATGGTCAGAATAGCTCCCACGACCATTGGCCAGGAACTCGATGTTGAATTTTGTGATTGGGGCGATGCCACAGCAAAAAGACGCTTCCGTCCCAGTTTCCGTAGACGAATCCCGTCGAACATCAAACGGATTTCTGTCGCTGACTTGGTAAATCGGATTTGGGATTAATTGGGATTGAGCTGCATCATGCATTTCTCCTGGCACGATTGTGCCGGATTTCCATTCTGACCAAAGTAGAATTCGAATGACTCTGCTGTTGTGGTGTTGATGAGGCCCAGCGCGGCGGAGCGAATGGCGGACAGCTCCCGCGTTATTCCAAATGCTTGAGCGGATTGCGCCCAATCATCGGGTACTGCTCCAAGTCGACGACTGCTCCGCTGATGGGACCGACCTCAGCGCTGAGGAAGTGGATGACGGTGGAGGCGATTTCCTCCGGTGTGATGAGTCGGCGGGCGGGGGAATAGGCTACCGGGATTCGTGTCGGCCAATTTTCTTCCATGCCCTGATCCATCCGACGCTGCTGCTCCTGCTTCGTCAACACCCATCCTGGATTCACCTGGTTTACGCGAATTCCCCGGCGATGCAGCGTGTCGCCAAGATTGCGCGTCATGGTCTGCAGTCCGCCTTTTGAAATACTGTAAGGCAGCAGGTTCTCCTCACCGCAGTAGGCATTGACGGAACCAATGTTCACCACCGCTCCCTGCGACTTTTCGAGGTAGGGCAGTGCTTCTTTGATCAGGAACATCGGCGCCCGTGTGTTCACCACAATGAAGCGGTCAAAGTGTTCTGTGGTCGTATCTTCGAGGTTCCCTTGAGCGACCATCGCCGCGTTGTTTACCAGACCGTCGATGCTGCCAAATGACTCGACCGCTGCCGCAATAATGCGCGCGGGCGCTGCGGCATCGGATAA
>JAQCER010000462.1 GCA_027618625.1 Verrucomicrobiota bacterium | reverse complement strand
GGAGGAATCCATGGGGTGGTATCGAACGTCAAGGACACAGTCATCAAGTTGAAAGTCGCTGATAATGTGAAGCTCGATTTAGAGAAATCCGCAGTCGTCACCATCAAAAAGAAATCGGACAAGGAAATCAGCGAGGACACTACCCCTGACGAGACGAAGAAGTAGATCCGCACGATCATCATCGTGCGCTCCTCCTTCAGAGCCTAACAGCCTCTTGCATATTCCACCGTTACAGGGTATGACATTGCGCTCGCCCTGCGGAGGCGTCATGTGTGCTTGTGTGCTTGTGCGCTTCCGCAACCGATTGAATCTAAGACCCTTTCACATCTAAACCTCGAGAATGGACCCAAACGAAGCCTCCAGCAGTTACGCAATGTCAGTTGGCATATTCCTATTCGGAATAGGAACTCTCGCCTTGTTTCTTTGGTATTTCGCGACTGACTCGGATCGCCGCAAGCGCATGGTCGGCACCATTCTGGCCGTCGCTGTTGCAGTCTTCGCGGTATGGGCATCGTTCCCCCTTAAGGAGAAACTTCCGCTCGCCATCGACCTTCAAGGGGGATCCTCGTTTGTGGTCGAAATTCAGCCAGCTTCAGAAGGTCGCTCCGTCACCCCGTCGCAGCAGCAGACGGCAATTGACATCCTCAGCAAGCGACTTGACCCGGACGGAGGAAAGAATCTCATCATCAACCCACAAGGCAAAAATCAGCTGGAAGTGCAGATGCCCGGGGTGAAAGACAATGAGATGGCACAGGTGCGCGAAACCATCCAGAAGGTTGCACTTCTTGAATTTAGACTGGTGGAACCAGGGAAATACCCCTACACCAAAGAAGCGGGAGATGAGCGCGAGTATTCGCCCGGATGGGTCGAGCGGCCAATCAAAAAGAAGCTGGCCGAGGGCGAGACGGAGGACGATCTGAAAGCGAAGCCCGTTCAATACCTCTCGGTGAAGAACCGGATCCAAGTCGCCGGTAAGAACGTCGAGAATGCTGGAGTCGTTTTTGGCCCCAGTGGTTGGGAGATCAGTCTCGAACTGGACGACGAGGGAGGTGAGAAAATGTACGAGATTACCAGCAATGCTCGCCACGAAGTGGACCAACTCGCGATCATCATTGACGGCGAAGTCCTGTCCCATCCGGTGATCAACAGCACTCTCAAAAACCGCATCAGCATCACGGGGAATTTTGAAGAGAAGGAAGCATTCGATCTCGCCAGCGCACTCGAGAATCCACTTGAGAATCCTCTAAAGATCGTGAGTTCAAGCCAGATCAGCCCGGCCTATGGTGAAAAGACAATCGTTCGCGGAATTTACGCGGGTCTTACTGGCCTTGGACTGACGCTCCTGTTCATGATCGTTTTCTATCGCCTCGCGGGCCTTGTCGCACTGGTAGGTCTTACGGTTAACATGCTCTGCCTGTTTGGCTTCATGTGCGTGTTCAATTTCACTCTCTCGATGCCTGGCATCGCCGGTATCGTACTGACCATTGGTGTGGCGGTGGACGCCAACGTGCTGATTTACGAGCGCCTGCGCGAAGAAATGAAGCTCGGCAGATCACTGAAGTCCGCGCTCCAGGCAGCTTACGAGAAAGCCTTCTCTGCTATCTTCGACGCAAACGTCACCACTTTGATCACTGCAACCGTCATGTTCATGGTCGCCAGTGGCAGCATCAAGGGCTTTGCCATGACACTTACAGTGGGTGTTTTAGCGTCGCTATTCGCTGCCCTGCTCGTCACACGGGTCTGCTTCAACTGGATGACTGGTGGCAAGCTTGAAAAACTTTCCATGCTGAATATCGTCCCTGACAAGATTTACGATTTTCTTGGCAAGCGAAAGCCAGCCCTCTATGCATCCTTGGCCGCGGTCGCGATCAGCCTGCTATGGCTCGGGGTCAAGAATACCTCGGTGCTCGCGTATGACCTTAACCCAAAGGGCGGCGACAAAGTGAATATTACCGGGGCTAGTCTCTCGTCCGATCAGATTCTTGGTGCACTCAAGTACCTTACTATCCACAACGACGCTGGCATTTTCAATACGGATGGCAGAGGTAGCAAGGTCGACTTCTTTCCGCCAACGATCCAGACTCAAAAAATAGCTACCGGCGAAGAAGAGACGATCATCAGATCCCCCTTCGGGACAGGCAACGCCATCAAGATGGCATTGGAGACCGCTTTCCCCACAATGTTTCCCGCTGACACTGAAGGTGCCACCGGAGGCATCAGTGTCGAAGAAATTGGGCCTTCAATGAGTTCGACATTGCTCAAGGAATCGGCCCTGGCATTGGGGCTTGGACTGCTCGGCATCCTGATCTATCTGAGCTTCCGATTCGAAGTCGCATTCGCCGTGGGAGCGATTGCCGCCCTCGCTCACGATGTTATTCTCTCGATCGGCGTGATGACGATGCTAGGCACCTCGGTTTCCGTCATGATGATTGGTGCGTTCCTCACCATCGCGGGTTACTCCATCAACGACACGATCGTGGTGTTCGACCGCATTCGCGAAACCCTGAGAACCAGCAAAGGCGACCTCAAGGAAATCATGAATGTGGCGATCAGCGAAACACTGGGCCGGACGTTGATCACGAGCATGACCACCCTTCTTACCTGTATCTGCCTTGCACTGCTCGGTGGGCCGGTTCTTCGCGAGTTTTCGGTGGCGATCATTGTCGGTATCGTCATCGGAACCTACTCATCCATTTTTGTGGCAGCGCCACTGGTGTTGTGGTGGGCGCAACGTAAGGACATCAACCTTCGCCAGGCCATCCTCGATTCCGACCAGGCGAAGATCATCGAGGAGGGCATCGAGAAAGAGGTCGCACCTCGCACTCCCTGATCACTGTTCCTTTTGACTAGACTGAGCGCCGCTCTCTGGTTTTCCAGGGAGCGGCGTTGCTGTTTTTCCTCCCCACCACGGCTACCGATTTTACCGATCTACTCGGTCTTCCAGGCCAAGCACTTCAAGTAATGTGCCTCTGGTATGCGTGCCGGGTGATCGATCGCGTGACCACTGGCAAAAAGTTCGCTCCCTGCGTCCCCATGTTGCCAGGCTACCTGACGCACCACTTTGAAAAACGGCTCAGCAGAAACGTGAGCGGAACAGGATGCGGCAACCAGAACTCCACCCGGTCGCAGCAATTTCACTCCGTTCCGCGCCAGCCGTTGATAAGCTTCCAGAGCACCAACGCTTTCCGCTTGCCTCTTCGCCAGCGACGGAGGATCGATCACGACCACGTCATAACTCGCGCCATCCTTCGCCGCATTTGCCAGCCATTCGAACGCATCAGCCTGTACCGTTTTGTGCCGACATTGGCTGACACCTGGATGGTGAGCTCGGTTGATCTGCATATTGCGGGTCGCAGCGTCAAGGGCGTGCTTGCTGATGTCAACGTCAGTGGCCGATCTCGCGCCGCCGACTGCCGCGTGAACTGAAAACCCTCCGGCATGACTGAACACATTGAGCACATCAGCATCGCGCGCCAGATCCCTGACGCGTGAACGGTTGTCCCTCTGATCGAGGAAGAAGCCAGTTTTCTGCCCCTTTACCGGCTCTGCCTCAAAGGTGACACCGTTCTCGATGAACGTCGTCACTTCGACATCTTCACGCTTTCCCAACAGCACATCGCCGTCCGCCAAACCAGCCTTGGAAGCGGGCCCGTGAATGTTTCGACTCAGGCGCAAAACCCAACTGGAGGCCGCTGGGCAACTGCTCCTCACCCAGTCGAGAAACCGCCCATCGCTTAGACAAGGCAGCCACGCGGCAGTGTAAACCTTTACCACCCCGACCGCTCCATAGCGATCCAGCACCATGCCCGGCAGTCCATCGCTCTCACCGTTCACCCAGCGATAGCCAGTCGTTTTTCCATCGGCAAAGTACTCGTCACGCATGCGCGCCGCGACGGCGATGCGATCGCGAAACCAGTCATCATCAACTCGCACGGAATCCCCGTGAACCAGAATGCGAACTCTGATAGGCGACAACGCATCGTAGAGCCCAACCGCAAAATATCGATTCCTGCGATCATAGATGATCGCTAGTTCACCCGAAGTTCCCTCACGATTCTGCGATTTCACCCGATCAGCGAATACCCACGGATGCCCTGCACGCACCGCATGCTCGGCGGCGGGGGTCAGTGTGATCTTAAGGTTTGCGGCCATGATTCAATGCATTCTTAACCTGCTTGCGCGAGACTGCACGGATCAAATCCTTCTACCTCAATGTCGCAATCCACACCCGTCACA
>JAQCER010000461.1 GCA_027618625.1 Verrucomicrobiota bacterium | reverse complement strand
CAATCGCGGGGCCTGGCAAAAAGTAAAATCCCTCGGGTGAACCCCCTCCGTGCAAAAATCCGCCGTTGGAGGCAAGGACAAGACGTGGCTTTACGTTTGCAACGCAGACAAAGTTTTTCGTAGGCGGACGCTCGCGAAGGGCGCTCAGTAGGGGGATTCCAATTGCAAAAAGACCCCTTCGAGGGCCTCCAGATAGGCGCGCTGATCTTCGAGCAGCCCGTCCGGCGCGGTCATCGTCATCCCATCGAAACCGAGCAATGGGCGATCGTCGCGGATGAACGTGGTCGCCGAGAGGAAGTTGTTGGAGAAGTGCGCTCCGGTGAGATCCGCACCCGAGAAGTCCGCGCCCTCAAGGTCCGTGCTCTCAAACATGGCGTTGCGCAGGCTGGCACCGGTAAACGTGCCCAGAGTGAGATTGGCCTCTGAGAAATTGACGCCATCAAGCTCGGCGCCACGGAAGTCACATGCCTTCAATTGCAACGTGGTGAGATCCGGCGTCCTTGGCCGCCAATGCTGCAGGTTTGCCTTTACCAGGACACGCGGGGCGTCCTCCTGCGTCCGCTGTCGCCAGTCGGAGAAATCGGTGAGATTGCGAAACGCATTCGTCTCACTTTGTGAGGTGAAGCGTGTTCCGTCGAGCCGTTCCTCCCGCCATGGATCGCCATTGTTGTGGTAGCCGGACGTTCTCTCCCAGAACCCCAGTCGATCGGACTCCAGGAAGGTAATGCGGCGGAGCCACTTCAGGCTTTTGTAGAAGTAGCGGGAGGGCGTAACGATTCGGAGAGGATAGCCTCTGCTGGGAGTCAGCGGCTTCCCTTCAAAGCTGTGGACCAGCCAGCTGTCGCTGATCGCCAATTCAAGCGGCAGGCTGGTATCATGCAGGCGATGAGAGTAGGCTTCGAAGCGCACGAACTGCGCGTTCTCCAGCGGGGCGATAGCGAATTGCGCCAGCAAATCTGACAATCGGATACCGGTGAAATGCATGGCTGGCTGGCTCCAGCTGGTCACGCAATGGATGTCCGCGGTGAATTCATCCTGGGCTACCTTCATGACGGCGTCATAGGTAAGGCTCACGGGACTGGTGATCTGGCCGCCGAGCTCCAGGCGCCAGTGGGCGAGATCGAGCGCCTCAGGCGGTGGCGCCTTTTCGCCGACGACAGGAAACTTCCGAGTGATCGACTGGCCGGGCGGGAGCTGCTGCATCGGTTCGGCGAGCAGGAAAATGGTGCATTGTCAGGGTTACTTCGCCTGCGCTTTCTCGAAGGAAGTGAGGTGCTCTTCGATGCAATAAATCAGTTCCTTCAAGACAACGGGTTTTGAAAGGTAGAGAATGTGATCTTTCGAAACCGCCTCCACGTTCGTATCCGTCAGCAGGCCCGTTAGCACGATGATCGGCATGGTTCGTAGATGGGAGCGTTGGCGGATGCGCTCGATTAACTCATGTCCGTCCATCTCCGGCATCTTCATGTCAACGATGCACAAATCCGGTCGAAAGTCGTCGACGAGTTCCAGCGCACGGAATGGATCGGTCTCCGTGGCGACGCTGAACTTGCCGCCATGTTCCAGACTGGTTTTGAGGAGATCGAGAAAATCCTGCTCATCGTCGATGGCGAGAATCCTCCTCATGCGCTTTCCGACCAACCCGGAGAGGTGGTGGATGAATGCTGAGTCTGAGTTGCACGCTTCCCTGCAGGCCAGGATCACCTGCGTAGGAATATTCTTCCGACAGGCAATCCTAACGAGCTCACTCACGTCCTCTTCTTCGAGCCACTCGTGAGTATCGCTGTGGTTCAGAAGTTCGCTCTTCAGTTTTTGGAATTTTTCTTCGTCCGGCATCGGCATCGGCATCAGCATCAGCATCAGCATGAGGAGTGCATCTGGTGATAAGGGGCCGCTAACAACTGTCTGCACACAGTGCATCCATATTCTTCGTTACTTATCAGTTGCGCATAAAGCCAACTGTTTCGAGGCGCGAACGCTTTCGCTCTTTTTGCTACAAAAAACCGCCCTGCCGGAGATCCAGCAGGGCGGCTTGTAAGGTTTGAACCAAAAACCAATTACGGAAAGGACTGACTAGAAAGTGGGAACGTTCCGGCCGTACTCAGCATCGGACATGAATCCGAGCTCCGGTGGGAACTCATTGATGCCAGACTCAGGATTGACGTAGTTTGAGGTGTAGGGCACCCGGAATCCACCTTTGTAGGTAGGGAACGGGAACGTGAACAGCTCATAGATGCCATAACCAAGACGGCGAACCGTGCGGACTGCACCATTCACCGTGCCGTAGCCAGCGGCAACGGTTCCCCCTTCGGCGTAGCTGGTCCGGGTCCACTGATTGGGGACTTCGGCGATGCCATACAGGACGTTGGAGACTGCGCGACTGAGCTTACGGACCTTACCGTAACGGCCAGCGGGTGGGTCTTGGATATCGGCGGTGACTGATCCGATTACGGAGTAACCGACGATGCCAAGGGTAACAAGGACTAGAGACAGCTTTTTCATAGGATATGTAAGAAATTAGTGAGAAAGAAACGGTTGTGGCAATCTTTTCTTGTGAAAAATTCAGAGATTTTTTCGATGAGTTGTAAGTGGTTTATTCTAAGCGTATTCCATCTTTGGAGAAAGCAGCGATTACGTCCTCTGTGAGCTGCTTGAGGTCTCTCTGCCCGATCATGCGGGCCAAAGCGCTCTCGTGAGGGGTTCCTTTTTTGAAGATTATGGCGTCCGGAGGAACGAGCAGAATCTCTGGAATGTCGTCTTCAGTCATGATTTGAGTGCCTCCGCTCTTCTCGGCGGCGTCGCTTTTCGCAACGTATGCTCGAAGAGCGGTGTCGAACTCTTTCAGGTAAGGGGCCACCGAAGGCTTTGCTTGATCGATGGCTCCGGCGAAGGCGCGGATGTCTTCGCCTTCGCCTCGCCCGGCCAGATGCATGAAGTAGTAGACGTAGAGCATTGATGACGAGTAATTCATCGTAGCGGCATTCCCGCTCGTCTGGTTCCACTGGCGCGAGTTCACGCTGAAGAGCGTTTCCGCAGGCAAGATCGAGTAGCTGGTCTGGCGACCGCCTTCCCAGCGCGTCAGTGCGGCCCTTATGCCGTTCTTGCGAGCACTTTCACCGAATCGGAACTTTCCATTCGCGTAGGGGAGTGACGACATGAACTCGGACAGGCCCTCAAGCATCCAGGTGGGCATGTGCTTCAGCCAGTCGTGCATGACCTGATGCGTGATCTCGTGGATCAGCGTGCTGTTGTCGTAGTCGCTGTTGTTTTTTCGCAACTCACTACCCACTCGCTTGAGATTCAGGCCGTCCATGGGCACCAGAATGTGCCGTTCCAGGGGGACATAAACACCTGCGGTGCCGATGAGTCCACCTGCCGCGTAATAATCGAAGCGGTCGCCGATTTGAAAGTGACCTTGTGGCGGTTCAGGCTTGAGGTTCAGAGGAAGGGCGGCGATCGCGGCCAAGGTGGCTTCAAATGCGAGGGAAAAGTCTTTGATGAGGCTGCCCGCGATCTTCTCGTCTGAGTGGAATTCGAAATGCTCGGTGCGATAGACAAATTCCCTGGCATCTGCATCTTCGCGCACTGGGGTAACGGTGACCTTTTCCCGAACGTCTATTTCTTCCGGCCAGGTGATGCGCTCCGGGCGCTGAGCTTTCCATTGCTGAATGTAATGCAAGTCTTCCGGGCTGAGTTTTTCCAGATCGACCTGAGATTCCTTACCACTGGCGAGCCGAAGTCTGGCTTTCTGGCTCTCGATTCCCAGGAGTTGCGCGGTCAGCTTTCTGCCTTGAGTGTCTGTCCAGACACGCTCGTCCGCCACGCTGGAACCAGCGAGTAAACTCGCAGTCAGCAGTGTGGTCAGGCCTTTTGCTATGGTCACCGGTCGCGCCTCCATTTCCCCGACTATAGCGGAAGCCACGCACGACGTCAAAGCTTCTCCGGGACTTCGGGACTTCGGGACAAAAGTCTGTTGACCGTGAGTTTGAAACGAGAATGCGCAGCTACATGAGAACCCAGATCGCTGCCTTAAAGGGATTCGACAAGAGAAAGGCGTCCGCCCTTGAGACGTTGATCTTGTCCAGTCCCGAATTCCAGGAGCACCAGCATCCTCGTCAACTGAGAGTTGTATTCCAAAACGATGAGTTTAAATGGGTCTCCGAACAGTACGATGAACCGGACAAAGATTTGCACGACTACGGTGCGCTGCGGGACTTGCAGCGCCTGCCCTACATCATCGAGCCCCTGGGGATA
>JAQCER010000460.1 GCA_027618625.1 Verrucomicrobiota bacterium | reverse complement strand
GCCGCTTGGACGAGCGACCATTCGCAATCAGTTCCTCCCGCTGCTGGTGCAGAAACGTCGTCTTCCCCGACCGCCGCATCCCGATCACCGCAAAGGCCTTGCCAGCAATCTCTGGCACGCGGGCGTCCCGCCGGGTCAGTGCCGGCAATGGCACCTCCAGCGCTGCCAGGATCTTTTCCTGAATGATTTGGGTCAATTGGTCTGCCACGAAGGCTAAAATGGCACAATTTTGGACTTTCTCAAAGGCTAAATCTGGAAGGGGAGACGGACTCATGGCAAAGACGCAAAGGGCACCTGACTGACCAGAGCGGCCCTGATGGTTGTTGCCACTTCGATACGCTCTGATACTGGTGGCGTCTCCATTCAGTAATAGTAATAGTTAGTAATCGCCAAACCAACTCACGATGAAGCAACTCCTTCCTGTGCTGGCCGTTTTCGCCGCGTTTTCTGCGACTTCGAATTTGCTGCAGGCACAGGTGCTCGACAAGCAGGCGCTGCTTGATTCACAGACCTTTTGGGACAATCAGGACTGGGATTGGTTCAAGGCGAATATCCCCTTCTTCGACTGCCCGGATCCGGAAATCAATACGACCTGGTACTACCGCTGGGAGTTGATCACCAAGCATCTGACCTACGGTTCACCAACCAGCGGATACTCGTTCACCGAGTTCATTGACCGCCCGTTCTGGTCGGGTGCGTACGGTGCGATCAGCTGCCCTGCGGGTCACCAACTTTATGAGGCGCGATGGCTGCGCGATTCGCGCTATGCCCGGGACTATGGCCGCTACTGGCTGCGCACACCAGGCGCCCAACCCCGTAACTACAGCACCTGGCTGGCCGACGCCATCTGGGCAGTGCATGAGGTGCATCGCGATGACCGCTTTGTCAAAGACCTGCTGCCCGACCTCATCAGCAACTTCGAGGCGTGGGAGAAACGGCAATTCGTTGCGGAAGAAGGCCTGTTCTGGCAGGTAGGTCACGATGACGGAATGGAGTTCAACATCGCCAGCCGCCAGACTTCGGACATTCTCCGCGGAGCACAGAGTTTCCGACCGTCGTTCAATGCTTACATGTGGGCAGACGCCAGGGCCATCGCACGCATCGCCGATCTTGCGGCTGCCCCTGACATTGCCACCCAGTATAACGCCAAGGCCAGCGAACTGAAGGAGAAGCTGCAGGCGCGGCTATGGGACCCGCGACGAGAATTTTTCCTCATCCGATTCAAGAACGACGAGCACAACGAAAAAGACTTTCCCGGCAAGCCCGTGAAAGGAGGCACTCTCCTATACGAATCCGGCCCCTTCGCAGGAAGCCCGCACGGACGTGAGGAAATCGGTTTCGTTCCGTGGCAATTCAACCTCCCCGATCCCGGATACGAAGCCGCCTGGAAATTCCTCATGGATCCCGACTACTTCTACGCTGAACGCGGCCCCACTACCGTCGAACGTCACGATCCGATGTTTCGTTTGCAGAAATCCTGCTGCTGGTGGAGCGGCCAGTCGTGGCCATTCGCCACCACGCAAACACTCAAGGCGATGGCAAATCTATTGCAGAACTATGAGCAAACGATCATCAGCCGTGCCGATTACCTCGAACTCCTGAGCATCTATGCGATCTCTCATCGCAAGGACGATAAGCCGTATCTCGCCGAGGCGCTGCACCCAGACACAGGCTCGTTCGAAGGCCATGACGCCTACAATCACAGCGAGCACTATTTTCATTCTGGGTTCAACGATCTCATCATCACTGGACTCGCAGGACTCAAGCCCCGTGCAGATGACACCATCGAGATCGATCCGCTTGCTCCCGCAAGCTGGCCATGGTTCGCGCTCGACGCTATTTCCTATCATGGACACAATGTCACCATCCTCTGGGACAGAGACGGGAGCCGGTATGGGAAAGGCGCTGGACTCCAGATAGTGGTCGATGGAAGAAAGGTAGCCGGTTCCGCTGAACTTGGCCCGCTCACTGCGAAGCTCACCGAAACTCCCGTGCCGACCACCACAACAGTCCACAGCGTGAACTACCTCGTGAACAACGACGGCGATTACTACCCGCAGCTGACGGCCACATTTACCAATCCAAATTCAGCTCTCAGCAAGATCAACGATGGCAACTATTGGTATCACCTCCATCCCCCGAACCGTTGGACTGCTGAAGACTCACCCAGTAGCACGGATGCAATCGAAGCCGACCTCGGCAAGCATCGAACGATCGATACAGTGAAGCTCTACTTTCTCGAAGATGGAAAAGGGATCGTCGCGCCCAAGGAATACTCTCTGGATGCCTGGAACGGTTCGGCATGGGAGACGATTCCCCACCAGACGCGGACGCCCGAACTGCCGACCGGCCACCGGGCAAACATCATCCGTTTCCCTGCACTTGCGGTGCAAAAACTTCGCATCACCGTTGCCCATGCCGATGGTGGGCGCACCGGGCTCACCGAGTGGGAGGCCTGGGGTGAACTCATCAAACCCTTCGAGATCGCACCGCCACCCGCGGGCAATCTTGCCCTGAACATGTCTGGCGAAGGATTTCCAAGAGCCACCGCATCCTTCCATGACACCTATGGAGGAATCCCCCGCCTCGCCAATGACGGAAAGACCAATTACCAATCCAACCCGGTCAATCGCTGGACGTCTTACGGCTCGCCAAATTCCTCCGACTGGCTCGAGGTCGATTTTGGTTCGGCAAAGACCATGGGCCGCGTCGAACTCTGCATTTACGACGACCGTGGCGGCGTTCAGCCGCCCGCGTCCTATGGCGTGCAATATTGGAATGACTCGGAATGGAAAGACGTTCCGAGCCAGACGCAATCACCGAATGCGCCCACTGGCAGCGCGCTGAACACCATCACCTTCCCGCCAGTGACCGCTTCGAAACTGCGGGTAGTCTTCACCCATCAGGGTAAAGCGCGCAGCGGCGTCACTGAGATTCTCGTCTGGGAAAAATGATCTGAGCGCGCATCCACTGATCCACTGCCGATGCACACGAACGAACCAAAGCCAAAGGCGGCAACCTGCGGGAGGACGGACTTTACCCCCTTGGTTTAGCTTTCCGCGTTGGTCAACATCGAGAGTATTTCGTCCTTCAGTTCGAGACGCTGCTTCTTGAGCTGAGTCAGCACGGTATCCTCTGGCGTTTCGATCCCCTCCTCCATGCGGACGATCTCCTTATCGACATCCTCATGCTTCATCATCAATTTGCGAAAGTGTAAGTTTTCCTGCTTGAGATGGCTAATCGCCTCCCGGTGCTCTGGAAACTCGGTGATCAGAGGATGGTGTTGAATTGACATGCACCAACGAACCTTTATGTCTCGTGTAGCGCAATCGCTGAAATGACAAGACGCGCCGATTTTGAACCCATTGTCCGCATCAATTGCACAAATTACCCATACACAGGTCCAGACGCCACAACTCTCGCGCCTCTTTGATTGACGATTGACGTAGAAGCTCGAATTTCCTAATTTCGACAAAACCCAACCAAATGAAATCGGCCCCAAATCAGCCCCATATGAAATTCTCGATACCGATAAACTCACCCAGCATTGATATTGAGGCCTTCCTCGACGGCCTTTCCTGGGACGATACCGCAGAAATACAGGTAAACCTTGGCGCTCTGGTTAGTGGAATCAGATTCCTGCATGATGGAATCCTTCGCAACCTGATCGCCCCGGAAGCCATCGATTTCAAGGTCCTCACACGAACCCTTCAGGAATCCGATCCGATGACCAAAATCTGTAGAGGTTTTGAGACATTCTTAGCCAGCCAATCGGGTGCCGCATCGCGATTCAAAGAAGTCGCCGACGACCTGCGGCTGATGCGAGAAATTGTCGCTGGACTCATCAAGTATACGTCAGGCGAAACCGGGGAAGCCGCACGGTCGGATGCTTTCCGTGCCTATCTTGTGCTTCTACCGAAAATCCACGCCCATTTCATCGCTACTGAAGACGCTCTTCTTCGATGGAAAGCCGCAGTGATGCTGGAGCAGCAAGCTGATTTTGTTTCCAGAGTTTTGAGGGCGGATGAAACGATTGCCACGGCTGATGCGATGCTTTTGTGGGGCAACGACTATCTGAGCGCGATTCGTTCTTTGGTACCTGAGGGAGAAGTCAATAATTCCGTTGCCACTGAAATCACATCCCTTTTAGCCGAGATAAAGGCCCACTGTCTCCAGTTGCTCCAATCTGAGATTAAGCAGGAGGTCGAACACTACGAGGATACTATTGTGCTCACACAGGCGGCACCTGGACACGC
>JAQCER010000459.1 GCA_027618625.1 Verrucomicrobiota bacterium | reverse complement strand
ACCCGCTGGCCCTCCCTGCAATTGTCGACCGAAGCCGGCGCCGGCATTCCCGGACGAAGCAACACCCTCTCCTTCAACTCGCGCGGCCTGCCCCTTCCCGCCATAAACAATCCTAGGGCCTTGTTTCACCGGCTCTTCGTCCCGGACACGCCGGAAGATCTCGCAGCCGAAAAGGCACGCTATCAACGCCAGCGCAGTCTCCTCGACAACGTCCTGAGTGAATCAAAAGCCCTCAATCGCAAGCTCAGCCACGAGGATCGCGCCCGGCTGGATCAGTATCTCGATTCCGTGCGCGACGTGGAGCGGCAGCTCGACCGGAACCAGCAGTGGCTCGATCTCCCCAAGCCTGAAATCGACGTCAGCCAACTTCAATTCGAACACAAGAATCGCTCCGAGTTTCTCAAGGTCATGTACGACTTGATGCTGCTGGCTCTGCGCACCGACGCCACCCGCGTCATCACCATGATGGCCGGGGTGGAGGTCGATTCCTACCAATGGCAGGAAGTGGGCGTGAATGACACCTACCATGGCATTCAGCACCACGGAGGGAACGAGGGCTCGCTGGCGAAGCTCGCCAGGGTCGACAAACGGGAAGCCGACCTGCTGGCCGACTTCCTCAAGGGCCTGCACGGCATCAATGAGGAGAACGGCAGCCTGCTCGACCGCACGCTCGTTCTCTACGGCAGCGGCATGAACAACGGGACTGGCCTGGAGGATGGCGGTGGCAATCACTCCACGCGCAAGCTCCCGATGCTCCTCGCCGGGGGCCGCAGCCTCGGCATCAAGCAGGGACAGCATCTCGTCTACGAAAACGACGCCACCCCTCTCTGCAATCTCCACCTCACCCTCCTTCAAGCCATGGGCGTCGAGCAGGAACGCTTCGTCGATGGATCTGGACGACTGAACGGACTGACTTGACTTGGCTTGAGTATCGCTGCTTAATCACCCGGTCGATCTTTTTGAGCGGACTGTAGCTCTTTACTGATTCTCCTCGAGCAGCCTTTTCAAGGCTGCTTCTTTCTCGCTGTCGGTCTGTTTTTTCAGATCGTTCTGGAGGCGTTGGATCTCGTAGAGGCGGATGATGGCGAGCTGGAATTTCTCGTTCTTAACCATGTGAATCAGGATTTCATTCATGGAGGCGAGGACGGCGCGCTGTCCAGCAAGGGCGTTTTCAAGTGAGGCGTTACGGGCCGCTGGGGTGTCGAGGTGGTTGCGGGCAGCGTCTAGTGGAACGGCTGCGGCGGGGATGAGCGCTTCGCGCAGGGTTCGCATCGGGTTGATGATGCGTTCCTGGAGGCGGGCTTTGAGCATGTCCTGTTCGTCGGGGAGGCGATTGTTCACGGCTTCTTCGACTACGGCGATCAGGGCTTCTTCTACAGGCCTAACATTGGCGCTGACGAGTTTCTGGCGGCGTTGCAGCTTGAATAGGTCGGAGCGTTGATCGGCGGTGAGGGATTCTACGGCGCGGGTTTCTGCAAGGAATGCCTCGCAGTCGGTCATGAGTGTGTCTTGCCGTTTGGTGATGTCTTCAAAGACCTGCCGCTGCTGGCGTTCGCGTAGAAGGAACTGGTTGCGCAGCTCTGATTCTGTGACGACGCGCAGCAGGAGATCAGTGGATTCGCCAATGTTAGGGCCGGATACGGTATCGTTGTCTGCAGCACGCAGGCGGATGCGCAGTCGGGATGCTGTGGGGATGGCAAGCGGCTCAAGGTCGAGCGCATCGGTGAATTTAACGCTCGCATTTCCGATCAAATCAGCTGCGGAAACCGGTGGGCTTACGGCAACTTTCTCGATCTGGTCTTCGCTCTGATCCTGCCTCCAGGCGTGTTCGAGCTCTACCTTCGTGACCTTGTAGTCGTCTTCGATCACGGCGTCATAAGGGATGCGGGCTGTGGCCAGAACGAGGCTGCCGATGCCGCGAAGCTCTGCTTTTACAGTGGGTGCTTTGTCGTCTAGTTCCCGAATATTGAAAATCACTGGCGCGCGGGTGCCAAGGCCGGTAGTGCCCGATTCCGGTTGGAAGACTTTTTCCTGATCGACCAGACGAAGCTGCCATGTTCCAGCTTTGACGGTCTCTGGTGCCATGCTCGTTGAAAAGCCGTTGCCGGTAACCTGGAGAGGGTGCAGTTCCTCGCCGATGGTCAACGTTGCTGACTGCAGTGGCTTGCTCGCGGTTCCTTTGATCTCAATACTGGTGCCGCGAAGCAGGAAATAGGTATCGTTCCCGGGCGGAAGTATCTTCGTCTTTTCGCCAGTGTACTCCGGTGGTGTCACTGTCAGGGCCAAATCATTGATGGCCGGGCGATCGATCAAATTTGCATCGATCCATCCTGTTGAGACACGTCCGCTGAGAAGGCGGAAGCTGAAGGGTTCGACGACATTTGAGATACGGTAGATAAATGTGCGTTGCCCCTTGCCATCACTCATCGATTCTTTTCGCGTTCCGTTATTCGTGCGAAACTCGATCTGAACATCATCCGGCAGCGATCGAAAGCCATCGGGCACGCGTGCCGTGAGCGGCCAGGTGTCGCCACGGGGAATGATGATCTCACCGTCCTGCAGTCCGTCGATCTTGAGTTCAAAGTCGGCGGGCCAGGTCATGTCCCCCAGCATGAGATTTCGGTTTGCCCAAATCCGCAGCAGGTTGTTGGAGAAAATTCCGATCGTGCCAAAAATCAACACTGCGGCGAGCAATCCCAACAGCAGGACGTTGAGTGAAAATTTTCCACTGCGCAGGATTCTGGAAAAAGATACTTGATCGAGTGCGCGTCCGCCTTCGGTCATGGCGGAAGCAATCATCACTTTCGACACGTTCGTCTGGCTGCTCCAGTCAGCGCGGGCGAATTCCAGTGAGGTCAGGATGCTGTCACCGATTTCAGGATGGCGTTGGCTGACTTCAAATAGAATGGCTTCGTCGGTAATCGATGCCCGTAGCGGACGGATCAACCATTTCCATGCAACCCAGAGCACGGCAGTAACCATCAGGATCAACATGATTCCACGCTGGGCGCGGTCCATCTGGAAGAAATAGTCGATGGCAAAGTCCAGCATGCACACGGCCACGATAGCTGCTGCAATCCGAACCAGCCCATCGACGATAAACCAGCGCGTGATCGAACGGCGCAGGCCGCGAATCCGCGATTCGATGCTGGCGAGTGGATTCGTAGACATTAGATCAGCTTGAAGCGTTTGCGGAGGATCCATTCGATGGCGAGCAGCGTGACGAAGAGGATGAGCATGCGCCGGGTGTCCCACAGGGGCCTGGGTGTGCTCTGGATCTCAAGTTTTCGCGTCCGATCCGGAACTGCTTCGACCAGGGCTGCGGTATCATTTACTTCAAAGTAGGCGCCGCCTGTGGACTTCGCGAGATTGATCAACGCGGGACGGTTCAGGAACGTCTGCAGGGTCTCGCGCAGTGGCAGCGTGACGATGTAGTCGGCGGTGATTTCCGCGGGGCCTGTGTCATCGCCCGGGAGTGTGATCTTCGCCGAGTAACCGCCGGGCTGGTTGGCAGGGACGGTCACTTGATACGTGCCTGCTTCTTCGCCTTCGCTGGGTTTGAAAATGATTTCCTGCTCTTCTGCTCCCGGGACGGTGAGCTTCGCGGGGATCTCATCTTCGGTGACCGGTTGGTAGTCGGTGGTTTGCAACTTCGCCGTGAGCAACACACTGTCCCCAATCTGATACTTAGGCTTGTCGGCCTCGATGGTACCTCGCCGCTTTCCACCCAGCGATCGACCCTCGACCAGATAGCGAACGGTCTGGATCCAAAAGCGCTTGAAGAACTCGCCCTCGCGCCCTGTTTGCCGCCACAGCCAGGTGCCTTCGAATCCCATGTAGACCGTGCGACCCGCGCCATACTTTCCGGTGACAACCAGTGGGCGCTCGACATTTTCCACCCGCAAAGTCGAATTCTCGATCAATGTGCGGGCAGCGGGCTTGGCTGCGGTCGCAGGAAAGCTCCAGAAGATCCCGGGCAATTCCTTCCATTGCTCCAGCGTTTTCTGCGAGTCCGGATAGAAGCGCATGATCGGCTGGTCGACGTTTGCCGCGACGACTTGCAGTGGCCATTGGCGATCGTAACTCTGAGTATCTACTGAGGCTGCAGTTGCTGCCATTTCATCGATGCGCACCGGGATCAGTTCCTGCATCGTCTTCGCATGGATGCTGGTGATGAAGTTAGGGCCGAAAACCGGGCCGGGCATGTAGAGCACGCCGCCCGCCCGTTCACTGACGAATTTCGTCAGCAGCTCCATCCACGCTGGGTCAAA
>JAQCER010000458.1 GCA_027618625.1 Verrucomicrobiota bacterium | reverse complement strand
AGCCGCAAATGGAGGCTCGGCTTCCGCCCAGTTGACCTGGAACTCCAAGCCAGACACCAGCTACGTCGTCGAGGAATCCACTGACCTGAAGGAATTCGTGGAACTGACCGACGGCCATCCCAGCGAAGGCGAATCGACCTCCTACACCGATCTGGCCCCACCTGCGACTGAGGTCTACTATCGCGTGCGATCCGAGTGACCGGGTGACCCTGCACTCATGAAGTGACATTTCCTTAGCCCCTTCCCTCAGCGCAGCGCGGCTCTGCGCTGAGGGAGAGGCGGCCGCCGTCCCGCGGAAATCGTCGGGGCCACTCTTGGGCTGACACTTTTGCCGGATATATCCCAGCAGCATTTTTTTTGAGATCCCAGGCATGCCAGCATCTGCGGCAGCCACGCTCGGCAGCCACGCTCGACTGCCATGCCCTGGCGCAAAGGAGTCAGTTGTGGGGGTTCGTCGCACATCCTCCCAGCAGATCTCTGGCAGTTTGGCCCGGCAGAACCCTGTGCACCTCGATGGAAATCCCGTGGCGATTCATCTCGAGGGCGATTCGCTTCATCGATCTGCTCATTGGAATAACGGGATGAAAAATGGCCGAGGATCAGCTTTTTGATCTTACTTCCAGCGACCATCTTCATGACCTGATCGAGCGAGCTGTGCTTGTTGCGCTTGGGATCGTCGGGATCGATTTCAGCTGCGGTCAGAAAGGTTGCCTCATGGATCAAGACCTCCGCCCCATGATAGCGACCGTCCCATTCGGGCGGTGTATCGCCGGAATAGATCAGTGAAGGCGAACGCGCCTCGTCGGTGATGGCAGCGTCACCGAGCTTCTGGCGGACTGCCGCGATTTCTTCGCCTGAACGACCAGAGAACTCTGGTTTCAGCCTGCGACTGATGCGATCAACCGCATAGCTCAGGCTCTTGAATTGCCCTGGCTCGGCGGGCACATGCCGGTTCTCAATCGTCCTCACGAGGAGGTCGTGCCGCAGCCGAACCTCCTGACCCGCCTCAAGAGGGATCCACTGGGTGCCTGAAACATGAGGATCGAATCGGGAGCTGAACTCAGCCA
The DNA here is from genome assembly GCA_027618625.1 of Verrucomicrobiota bacterium. Taxonomy (GTDB): domain Bacteria; phylum Verrucomicrobiota; class Verrucomicrobiia; order Verrucomicrobiales; family DEV007; genus JAGROY01. The sequence continues at coordinate 3,215 of JAQCER010000458.1, read as the reverse complement.
TGGCCGGAAATGAGCCGCAGTCTTTTGGATAGTAGAAGTTCAGACCGGCACGCGCATTCAGCTGATTAAACTGGAGCAGACCCGCCACGTGATCCCGGTCTGCATGGGAAATGAAGACGTGCTTCACCTTGCGCGCCTTTTGCAAAAGCCCGGCGCTTACGCCATCGCCACAATCGAACAGAACTCCAAACTCATTGACGAAATACCAGGTCGAGAACAGTGCTGTTGAGTATCCGGTGATGGTAAGGTGATTGGACATGCTGGTCGCGAAGAGTTTCCAACGTGTCAAGATCAAGAGACAATGGGACAATGGGGGGCCGGGTTTGACCCTGGCTCGGACGATCGGGCTAGAATCTTCCGCCGCGGCGCAGGAGGCCTACCATCACTCCTTGAACGACGAGTTCACGTGCGGGAATGAGATCGGGGTAGTCGGGGTTTTCGGCTTTCAGGTAGGGCTTGTTGCCTTTCTTGATGTAGCGCTTGAGGGAGGTTTCGTCGTCAATAAGTGCGGCGACGATGTCTTCGTTGCGCGGCTGGCGGTTCTCGAGGATGACGAAGTCGCCATCGAGAATGTGGGCATTGATCATGGATTCGCCGCGCACCTTCAGGGCGAAGATGTCGGCATTTCTCGATAGACCGAGCGAAGCGATATCAACCGAGAGACAGCCTTCCTGCTCCTGCTCCTGATCAGTGGCCATACCGGCGGCGATGCTACCATAAATCGGAATGTCGATAATCTCGTCCCGCACTAGATGCTCCGGGAAGACCACTGCTCTTGCCTTGCGAGCGAGGCGCTGGATGACTCCCTTTTTCGCAAGTGACTGACGGCTGCCGTCTGACTGGCGAACCCAAAGTGTTGCTGAATGTCCCGCGTCGACGGCATGACGCCGTTGTCCCGTTGGTAATCGCGCAGGTAATCTAAGACGTTTTGCTGTTTATCGGTAAGCATACGAACAGTGTTCTTGTGAACGAATAATAGATTCCACTTTCGCGCAAGCACTTTTTGCTCTTTATTCAAAAAATGTCATCAACACTGGCTCTGAACTCATCGAAATCGCAAATTTCCGGACTGGCTGGCTCCCGGAACTGGAGTTGCTGGCCCATGCTTGTCAGGACGCTGGCAATCACTGTCGCAACATTGCTGGCGAGCACTGCGCATCCACAGGAAGGCATCAAAGCGACCAAGGATTCGCCATTTTCGACCGGATTTGCGGACGCGGATACCGGACGATTGCCGGCGTTCACCACCGAGTTGGCGAAGGCGGCGGCAAACGCCATTTCCAAGCGTGACTGGGAGTCAGCGAAGGCAGCCTATGAGGAAATGCTGAAGGGGGAACCGGACAATGCCCTGACTTTATCGAATCTCGGAGCGGTGGAATACCAGATGGGAGAGATGACGGACGCACGCACTCACTTGGAAAGAGCGGTGCAACAGCAGCCCAAACTTGCGGCAACGTGGATTACGCTGTCACTGATTTACTATCAGGACAAAGACCTGCACCTGGCCTTGTCGGCGATCAGTCGCGCGGTGCACGAGCGACCGGATGATGCGCGGGCGTGCAATTACCTGGGCGTGATTATTAAATCGTTAGGGTGGAGCAATGGAGCGGAATCAGAGCTGCAGAAGGCGATCAAGATCGATCCCAACTACGCGGAGGCGCACTTCAATCTGGCGCTGATGTATCTGGAGCGCAAACCACCGGCAACCGAACTGGCCAGCCGTCACTATGCCACGGCGCGATCACTGGGTGCTGCTCCCGATGCGCTCGTGGAGAAGCAATTGGCCGAGGTGGCGGAGTAGATGGTTTCGGTGACGGAGCGTTTGCACATCCTTTGACGGGAGTCTGCGTTGAAAATCACCGTCGACCATCAGGTGTTTGCGTGTCATGGTGCCGCCGATGGCCCGCAGCCCAGCCAAACCCGCGCTCGGGTTCATATTCGTAACGCTTGTCCTGGATATTCTCGGGATCGGCATCGTCGTGCCGATCCTGCCAACACTGGTGGAGGAGCTATCAGGCAAAACGATGGATGCTGCGGCTTATCTCTATGGCCTGCTGGCGATGCTGTATGCATTGATGCAATTTCTCTTTGCCCCCCTGCTGGGGAGCCTTTCTGATCGATACGGCAGACGGCCAGTCATTTTGATTTCACTGTTCGGTGCCGGACTCGACTACTTTCTCTTGGCTTGGGCGCCGTCGCTGGCCTGGTTCTTCGTCGGCCGGATCATCGCCGGAATTACCGGGGCCAATTTTTCAGCCGCCACGGCCTACATTGCAGACATCAGCAGTCCGGAAAAACGGGCGGCGAACTTTGGACTGGTTGGGGCGGCATTTGGGCTGGGATTCAGCATCGGCCCGGCGATAGGAGGATTGTTAGGACAGTCGGATCTGCGCCTGCCGTTCATCGTTGCTGGCACGATCACCCTTGTGAACTGGCTCTATGGATTGCTCATGCTGCCGGAATCGCTGGCACCGAAGAACCGCCGGAAGTTCAGCTGGGGCAGATCGAATCCCGTGGGGGCGCTTCTCCATCTGAGAAAGTATCCGATGGTACTGGGACTTGCTGGCGTGTTTTTTCTTACGAGCATTGCACATCAGGCACTGCCTGCCACGTGGGCACTGTTTATGAATTATCGATTCGACTGGGAGCCGTGGGACATCGGAATGTCATTGGGGGCGGTTGGCATCATGGCTGCGATCGTTCAGGGCGGCCTGACGCGCACGATTCTGCCGAAGACTGGCGAACAAAAGGCGGTACTGATCGGCCTGGGCATCAGTGCTGCCAGCTTTTGCATGTATGGTCTCGCAACGCAGGACTGGATGATCTACGTGATCATCGTGATTGGCTCACTGGGGGGACTCGCCAACCCCGCGATCCAGGGCATGGTGTCACGCGCGGTGGGTGACGACGAGCAGGGTGGCGTGCAGGGGTCGATGAGCAGCCTCAACAGCGTGGCGTCCATCATTGGAACGCCATTGGCAACCGGGTTGTTTGGTTTCTTCATCAGTGACGCCGCTCCAGTGCACCTGCCGGGCATCGCATTTCTATTCAGCGCAGCGCTGACTCTGGCAGCCGCGGCACTGGCGGTGCGGACTTTCCAGAAGAAGGCAGGACGGTTTTCAGCCAATCAGCAGGGCGATCTAACCTAGGAAGAGCTTTTAGCGACTAGCCTGGATGATGCATGAGCGATCTACTGCGACTTGCAAAAGACTCCA
>JAQCER010000457.1 GCA_027618625.1 Verrucomicrobiota bacterium | reverse complement strand
CCGCGTCCTGATGGGGCTCCCGCCGCCAGCACCCGCCAATTCCGAAAAACGCCACGTAGTGGCATTCAATGCGTATGACGCACAATCTGGAGGACGCCGTCTCAATAGACTTAAGGAGATTCTCGATTCTCCCGCAGCGAAGACACAGTTTCACAAGGTCGAATCTCGAGAGGCGTTGATAGTTTATCTTCGAAGCGCGGATAAAGTTGGCATTGATAACCTCCTGATCTAAGGGATCAAGGGATCTAAGGCTAAGGCGAGATGAGCAGACAGCGTCCTTGCGAAACAGACGCCCATGGTGTCTGGTTGGGCCGTGTCCGCAACTCATTACATCCACAACCTTGATCCAGTCGCCTTCTCGGTGTTCGGTTTCGACATCCGCTGGTACGGAATCGCCTATGTGTTGGGATTCATCGCGGGCTACATCATCCTGCACCAGCTTGCGGTGCGCGGAAAGTCAGTGCTCAAGCCACACGAGACCAGTGACTTCATTACCTACGCTGCCCTTTTTGGTGTGATGCTGGGCGGCCGCCTCGGATACATGCTTCTGTATGATCTGAATCACTTCCTGAGCAATCCATTGATCATTTTTCAGCTTCGCAGCGGGGGTATGGCCAGCCATGGCGCCATCGCAGGGCTGATGATCTTTACTGGCGTCTACGCTTATCGCAAGAAATTAAACTGGCCGGGCCTGGGCGACAGCCTGGTCGTCGTAGCACCATTGGGTATCGCCTTCGGGCGGATCGCCAATTTTGTGAATGGCGAATTGTGGGGCAAGCCATGTCCGCCTGACTACAAGTTGGGGGTTCGGTTTCCCACAGAACTTGCCGCATCCGATTTGCCCGCGACGCTGAGGGCCAGCCTGCCCACTGAAGCCGACACCATGGACAAAATCCTCTATCTCGCTCGTGACGATTCTGCACTCCTCCAGCAACTGGGAGAACTGGTCCACCCGCGCTATCCTTCGCAGCTTTTCCAAGCCGCCTTGGAAGGGTTCCTTCTGTTCGCGATCCTCATTACGATCCGGCTCATTTTCAAGAAGATCCCGTATGGCCTGCTCACGGCTCTTTTCTTCCTGCTCTATGCCGGATTCCGGATCTTCGGCGAAGTCTATCGCGAACCGGATCGGAACGGCGATGGCTCCTTGCGCCATCAGTTCGCAATGGATCTGAGCGCGGGACAATTCTACTCTCTGTTCATGGGTGTTGCAGGACTGTGCTTCCTTTGGTATGCACTTACTCGAGGCCGCAAGGCGTAGCGGCGGCGACGCCAGCACCACCCCACCCCTCAGCCTAGCCATTCAGCAGCTGCAGTTCACAACGGAGCGACTTTGCCTTTAGCCTTTATCGAGTCTTTTAACCTGAACGCGAAAATACGTTCCGGAATTGACGCCCGATCGCACTGGCAACTGCAAAGCCACGCGCTCACCACCCGCATGGCGAGCCTCAGAAGAAACGGTCGCCCGCCCGAGAACTTCCGAGGCAAGTCTCCAAGTGTGAAAGTCACTTGTCACTTCGACGCGATACTCGAGATCGTCAGCGCGATAGAGATCCCATCCATTGGCTTCACCACCCGACTTGCGATTGTAAACCAAAACATCAGCGGCGGCCATGTGGGGCATTTGAGAATCCGCAGGGAGCGTTGAATCGAACAGGAATGCCTCTTCAAGCAACACGACGATGCCGTTTCCATCAGGATCTTCCAGATCCCCAGGGCCGACTGGTGTCGTTTCAATCGTGCGGAGCTTGTTCAGCGTTCCCCCCACAGTCGTAGAAGACTCAGGACCCAGATCCGCTAGGTAAACGTTCGAGCCCTGCGAAGGGTCCACATTTTCGATCCCCCATTGCAATGCGGCTACCTACTCGCTCTTGAGCTGCCAGCTGGCTGACGAAAAAATGCCCTGCGAAGTAGCTGTCTCCGGGGAGTCGCCGTCCGACACCCATATGTAAAAGCGCATACCCGCAGGCACTGATCCGGAATCGAGCGTAATCGTTTGCGCAAAGGCTCCAGCGACCCCGAAACCAGAGCCCGTCGTTTCCACAAGCTGACCATAAACCACACCACCAAAATTACCGATCCGTTCACGGCTGACCTCATTGAACTGGCTGTTCAACGTTTCGACGTCATTGAATGAGGCTGCGACTTGTTCCGGCGATATCGTAAAGTATCCCAATCGTACTAGCGAACCCGGAACGAGATCGCTCCCGCCTGGATCGCCGATAGCCGCCCCAGCATTTTGCGCACTCCAAGTGATGGTATGCGGACTGCCAACAGCTGTCTTCATCGCTGCCACGCTTAAAGCGGCAGAGACCAGAATATGTCTAAGTTTCATGATTGTCTGTGTTTACTTTAGCCTGAAGCAGATGTTTCCGTGAGCGAACCAGGATTCGAACGCTCTCTGCATAACGTCAAAATTTCACTGCCGACGACGACGCCGCAGCGTCAGCACGCCCAAACCGTAAAGCATTAGCAATCCAGTTGAAGGCTCCGGCACTACCGAGCCCGCGATCACCAGTTTGTTAAATTCTCCACCCAATTCCTGAGAGACCTCCGGCCCCTTTTGACCAATATAAAGGTCACTATTCGGATCCACCGTGCTCAGGTCGAAGCCCAATGTAAGAGAAGAAGGTGTCACCCATTGGTCGTCACTGAAGATCCCAAACTCTGTGGCGGTGGCGATCGCATCCGAGTTAAACGCCCACAGCACCAACTGATCACCATCGCGCTCAAGAGGCACCGGATCAAAAGTTACAGAATGAGCAAAGCCTCCAGCACCCTGCGCAAACTCAGTCCCTGCTTGGTAGGATAGGACGCTCAAGTCGTCATCAAGAATCGTCTCGCCACCGAAGAATCCAACCATGACCTCAGCGACCACTGTAAAGAACTCATCGAGCAAGCCAATGTCGCGCTGTGAGTCAAGAATCGACGAATCATTCAGATCGAAATAGCCAAGCCGCACCAGCGACCCAGAGGGCAGACTGGAACCCGATGATTTTCCTAATGCACCTCCGGGATTCTGGGCTGAAAAGGTAACCGTAATCACCTCCGCATCTGCGATACACACAGAAGCGAAAAACACGAGCGTGAGTTGGGTGATTCGGTTTAGCATATTCTTTGATGTCAACGAAAGGTTGGAAAATCAGAAAGGCAGTGGCAGGGTCCAGACCCGGGCCTCACCTTTGTTGCGGACAAGGACAGCACCAGCTTCAGGCAGGACGACACCTGAGGCATCTTCGAAAGGATTCGCCACACTTCTCCAGCCGGTTCCGCCAAGCGGACTTGTGCTGTCCTTAACATAGTAGGTCTTGAACTGTGAGCCGTTGAAGATCGAAACTGTATCGGCAGTGGAAGAATCGCCCTGCCTGAGCACATTTCCCAGACCGCTCGGAATCAATGACGCCGAAGCCACTCCCCCCAGCGTCACTTTGGCACCACCTGTGGATGATGCATCTGTCACCGGAGCCATCGTCCCGATCATGTTCAGACCAGGCTGAACGACCACTTTAGTGGGAGTCTGCCGCACCTCACCGTGCATGACCACCGCCACATCCGTGGATGCCGAGCGCTGAATGTAGAGCCCGTCCGTCGGCCGCACCGAGCGATCCTGTTCGTCGGTGAAGGGATTGCTGGAAGATCGCCATCCCGTTCCACCCAGTTGGGCAGCCCGATAATAATAAGTCGAAAAAGCTGCATTCTCCCCGGGTCTCAGGATCGAAATCGTGTCGGCGCTGTCATTGGTACCCTGTGCGAGACCCACGTCATTGGATGCTCCGAAAAGACTGCTCAGCGTGTGATGCTCCCGAATACAGAACTGCTCCCCTCCCACCAGCCAGGCCGAAAGGTTCTCCGCCGTGGTCAGCGTCTTTGATGTGTGACTGACGATGTCTGACACCAGACCGACCGCATCGGAGTTGGTGCTGTTGACGATCTCGACATAATGGCTGGCAGCCACCGACGATGTATCCAGTTCACCGGCAGTCCAGTTGGCATCATCATCCGCCAGCACATTTGCCACCGCCGGCCCTTCATTCAGGTAGCCTGTGTAGACTGCTTCGCGAACAAAAGGTGCCCCAACGAAGTTCGCGCCAGAACCCGTCCCCTTGCCTTTGATCGTGACTTTCATAAAGCCAACAGGGGCAGACGAAACTACAGCTGTCTGTGCTTGCGCTACAGCAGCTCCCAACGCCATCAGAACGCCTAAATGGAAGGCTCTCAACACACTTCTATGCATACCACAATATATCATTCAATTATGGTAATTATAATAATTTCTCGCTCTAGCT
>JAQCER010000456.1 GCA_027618625.1 Verrucomicrobiota bacterium | reverse complement strand
CCCAGTCTCTCCCTTAAACTCCTCACCCAAAACTATCATTTCATCTGAAGCGCAACAATCTCCATTAGTCCCATTCGCGGTATCCCGTTTCCTGCATCACCGTGAATCGGCAATTGACATCGATCTGGTCGTGCTGGACGAAGCCTCTGAACAAACGATCTTGTGCCTCTTCCTTCTTCTGTAACCAGCAGTACTTCTGCACGACCTGTCATTGCGCTTGTGGTTGCTGTGTTGGCGTTGTCGACTTCGGTGCTGATGCTTCGCGAGAGTCGGCTTGCTCCAGGGACGCTTTCTTGCTGGCGCCTGCTGTTTGCGGCGATCATTCTTTCGCCGTGGTTTGTTCGTGGCTGGATCAGGCACCGAGGCGTTGATTTTCGGCCGGCGATGTTGCGTCACTCTGTGGTGCCAGGATTGCTGTTGGCTCTGCACTTTACGACCTGGGTGATTGGTGCACGGGCGACGGAGGTGGCAAACGCATCGCTGATCGTCAATATGGTGCCTGCTGTGTTACCGCTGTTGCTCTGGTTTCTGATCAGGGAAAAGATTCGCCGACACGAGATCGTCGGCACGGGGATTGCATTCGCTGGCGTGCTCGTTCTTTCCGGGGCCGATCTGACCGTCAGCGCTGCGACTGCCCGGGGTGATCTGATCTGCTTCGGCTCAATGTTGCTGCTGGCGGCGTATCTGGCCTTTGGCCGACGCAATGGGCGCGCGCTTCCCGATGTGTGGCTGTACGTTGTGCCGCTCTATTTCATCGCCTCGGCTGGCAGCCTGGGACTCGCATGGAGCACCGGACAGAAGATAGAGCTTCCGGTGGGCAGGGAGCTGGTGCTGGTGACGGCCCTTGCGATCGGGCCTACCATTCTTGGCCACGCGCTCATCAACTACACCCTGCGGCACCTCCCCGGCCAGCGCGTTGCTGTGGCATCGCAATGCCAGTTCGTCGCTGCGGGAATGTTAGAGCTGGGAATCAACGGCGTTCTGCCGACCTGGGGATTCTATATTGCCGCACCTTTGGTGCTGATAGGAGCGTGGGTGGTCATTACGGCCAAGGATCGCCAGGGAGAGGTGGATTCCGATCGGCATTGAGCGTTAAGAGCGTGGTTTGTGCCTGAGCGGAACAGGGCGGATCGGAGTCCGCCCCTCCTTGGTGGCGCACGCGACCTAGTCAAGAGCCCGCAGGCGAGCGTCTGGAAAAACGCCTATTGCCCTGCGCCCTGGCTGCCTAATGTTGCGCCGCCGAAACTCGCGATGCCCATGTGGCGAATGTATCATTGCGGCGCAAGACCTTGGCCAGTTCGTCGTAGCCTCCGGTCAGCGGGTGGCTGGCATCGCCGTAAAGCTCGGAAGGCAACGCATCCGGCGCCACATAGCCCACACCATTCTCGAAAAGCCATTGCTGCACGCCCGAGGAAAGCGTTTCGAAATCCGGGCGGTTCTCGTCCGCGATCATGTGGGTATTGAACGGACCGAGCACAACGAAGACATCGCAGCCCCAGGCTCGTAACCGTTGCACAACGCGTTGAAAGGCTGCCCATTGCAGAGAATCCCAAAGCGGCACCCAGGCGTACGATTGCGGCGTCATCCCTCGATCGAACCATGGCCTGTGTCGATCTGCGTCGGGGCCTCGCTCAGGATCGATTGCCGGCTCCGATGGAACTGGAGCCAGCAGCAGCGGCAGCGGATTTGCGTAAGTGTTAGGGTAATTAGGCGGCCAGTTCCCGTCCTTTGCCAGGGTCCAGTCCGGCAGGCTCATGCTGTCCAATTGTGCGATCTGCAGGTGATTGCTGAACGCAAAAACCGGAATTGCATGATCAACAAGATGCCCGATCCGGGTATCGACATCCGCCTTGTAACAGGGCACCGAACCGGGCAACTGCGGCACCAGTGGCTGATGATTGAACGCCTGTTCCTTGCTGTCGCTCAGATCGGCCTCGGGGCTCGACATCCACAGCAGGTTGCAATGTAAGAGCACCTTGCGACCGCGGATCGCATGGCCGTAGTGTGTCAGCAGGCCATCGAGCGCCAGGGGAAACTGCCCATTGACCCCGCCATTCACGTAGTTGAAGCCGGCGGCACTGGTACTGGCCCGCTGCGAGTTGAGAAAATGGCTGAGCGTGCCGTCCGGCAGAACATATTCGCCCCACACCACTGAGTCACCGACAACGAAAACCGAGGCCTTGTCGGTAGCAGCCCGCTCAAAGTGACGACTATAGAGCCAGTAGTCCTTACTGACGGAATACGGCACACGGTAGTCGGGCCGATTCGCGAAAACCTCGGGACGCGATCCCAACTCGGGCGCGAGCAATGCGACCACCACCACCAGCGTCGCAGCGAGAAACCAGAGCTTCCCGTCGAGCTGGAATGGATTGGGTACTGGCTCAGGAGTCATGACGCAAGTGTGGCAGACGATATCCTGAAAAGGCAACGCAAGAATCGTCTATTCAGGGACGATATAGCGCATTCTGTAGAAAATCTCGGAGGCCTCCCGGCTATCGAGAGGAATACGCACATCGACGGCTTCAATCCCCTCCCCGGCCGCAGAAATCGTCACCGACGCGCCACTGTTCACCAAAGCCTCTAGATCGATTACACGCCAAACCACATGACCTTCCCTATCGAGAGTGGTCGTTTGTTCCAACTGATAAACGACTCCCAGATTAGCGGCATCTACCCTTTGCAGATACCGCAAGCGAACCGTGCGACGCACACCCGCCTGGGTGACTTCCACGGCCAGGGCTGCCTGACTGGTCGGGTCGACAGGCGAACCCGCAGCAGCAAATTCGACGCGATCTGAAAATGAGTCAAAATCCGTATCCCAATCGTGCCAGTTCCGCCCGGCTTCCAATGCGGCCGCGTCAAATGTTCCGCGCCACTGTAAGAAGCGCACTTGGAAAGGTGAAAGCGCCGGGCCTACGGGTGCCGCGGGTGCTGCGGGATACGCAACAAGCGCTGGCTGCATCAGTAGGTCGCTGCTCGATGCCGTATCGTTCAGCACGTGCAACGCCAGCACATTCGTCCCAACGGTGAGGAGGTCTCTGTAAGCGCTGAGATCTACAGCGTAGTAGGACTCGTTCCGATCGTGCTCATCAGACGCGGTGGCCGACGAATTCCACGAAACGGACTTGGGAGCGTTCTTGCTGACCAATTGACGACCATTCAAGTAAGCAACAAAGCCATCATCGAATCGAGCGCGAAAGCCCAGCGATGTGTAAGCCGCAGTGCTGGATACAGTAAACGGAACCCTGACATACACGCTCGTTCCAGACTCAAACAGCGCATCTCCCAGATCCGTTCCGATCCAATCCTGATAGCCGTCGCCCTTTTCGTATCCGACTCCAAGTGCTCCAGCTCTCCATTGGGAATCGTCAAAGTCCTCCCCTTTCCATCCGCGAAGCTGCTCAAGGGAAGCCTCGTCCGGCACATGGATCCTGGCCTGGCCATCTGGCTGGATGAGATCGTCATAGCCAGTATTTACGTACACGATAATCTGCCCATCGACCTGTCGACCAGAGGCATCCTCAACCTTGTAGTCGATGGTACCGGTCCCTTGAGCGTCCTCGGACGTCTGAAATAGAATGCGACCTGTGTTCACCCGCTTTGATTTCCCATTGATCGTGACCGGCAGCTGTTCAAGACTTATCTTTCCCAGTTCCGGGTTCTGGCTCGCGGCATCGATCAGGCGCATCGAAGTAAGAAAGAAGTGCGACGAGGCACCTCCTTGATCAGGAGTGCCTGCGCCAATCCTAGGATCTATCTGCTGCAACCAGAGCTGCCCGGCACCCAGATCATTCACCAGCGGCTGGATCCACACGGACGGACGGTAGCGATCGATCCAAACCGTGTCGGTGAGAGCAACTGGTGGATCATCGAGATAGCTGATCTGATAGGTGACATCGTCCACCTGAAAGGCGTCCGTCCCTGCGGCATCGGCCGAAGCGCGAACCACCAGAAGATTCCAATCGGCCTCGGATCGGATGACCTGGGATTGTTCTGGCTGGGTAAACTTGGATGCCCGCGCTGGCACAAAAAAAGAATGCGCCCCACCGGGTCGCAGCCGGATCTCAGGCGGCTCCCGTTCGCCATCATTACTGCTACCGACGACGACAGCGACGTCGCCCTTGTGCAGCCAGCCCGACGATTCGTTACCAACATTTCCTCGGAGCGTGTAGCTGAACCAGGCGGTGCCAGTAAAGTCCGCCGCTGGGGAAAATTGCACACCCCGACCATCGCTCTGCGCTACAACCGAACCCGCGCCCGATGGCAGCACACGACTGGTCTCGACGACG
>JAQCER010000455.1 GCA_027618625.1 Verrucomicrobiota bacterium | reverse complement strand
GTGGGCTCCGTCGGTTCTACCTTCAGGTAGTCCAGTGCCCGCTCGGCGATTCTACGGAAGATGGGTGCCGCAACCGTTCCTCCATATAGTTTCACTTTGCTCACCTTTGGATCGTCCACGACCACAATCCCGATGAATTTGGGATTCTCTGCAGGCACAAAGCCCATGAACGAAACTACGTACCGCCCGTCCATGTAGCCTCCCCTCTTCGGGTCGAACTTCTGGGACGTGCCCGTTTTTCCCCCACAAGTGAAACCTGGAGGCACCGCCTGCATCCCCGTCCCCCCAGGAAGGCAAACTTTAACGAGTGCCGTCCGCATGGCACTGGCGGTCGCTGGCGAAATGGTGCTCTCATTGAGGATTTTGGGCTTGCGAGCTTCAACCACCAACCCTCGCTCATCAAAGACGGCGTCCACAATCCGTGACTCGTAACGCACACCCTCGTTAACGATAGTGGACAGTGCCGAGACCATCTGCAGTGGCGTTGCTCCGACCTCATAGCCCATCGCTTTTCGTGAAAGACTTGATTTGCTCCAGTGCTTTGGTGAGAAAAATTGCCCGCGCGACTCTCCCGGCAGTCCCGTGCCCGGCTGCTCACCGAATCCCAATCTAACTCCCATCTCGTAAAATTTCTGCTGCCCCAGCTGCCGTGCCAGTCTCCATGCTCCAATGTTACTCGATTTGATGAGAATTCCTTCAACTGTGAGCTCCGCATAAGGGTGGTCGTCCCTAACAGTAATTCCGGCCTCTTCGATCTCCCCTGTCGCTGCAATTCGAATCCTCACGTTTGGTGTCACCTTGCCGCTTTCCAACGCTCCCGACAGGGTCACCACTTTGAACGTCGATCCTGGCTCGTACTGGTCACAGACAGCGAAGTTTCGCCAATTGCCTTTTCGGGTTTCCAGATCGAAGTGAGGGCGATTCGCGACCGCCAGAATGGCCCCCGTTCCGGGCTCCATCAGAATCACCGATACTTTCTCGGCGCGGAGCTGGGGCACATAGATCTCATCAGCATCGTTGCCTACCTCGTCGAGCACGTCTTCGACGATCTCCTGCAGGCCCATCTCAATGGTCAGCCGCACGTGATTCCCGTGCTTTGGCTCTACCGCGTCTCCACGGTAGGCAGCGATCTCCCGTCCCTTGCGATCGGTCTCGAAAACCCGATGTCCGTCCGTCCCCTCAAGATAGTCGTTCATCGACAATTCGACACCCGCATTGCCTGTCTCGGCAATGTAACCGAGAACATGTGTCAACCGATTGCCGAAGGGATAGGTTCGCTTGTGGGAATCACGAAAAAGCACACCGGTGATACGCTCTGCCCGAAGCATGTCTTTCATGCGTGCTCCGTCACTCTCATCGACGTCCTTCGCCAGGATGATCTCGACTTTGTCCGACTGGGTAATTTTGCGGATCACTTCCCAATGCTGCAAGCCCAGTGGTTCAGCAAGCAATCGTCCCAGACGCTCAACATACTTCTGGCGAATTTCCGCAGGCGCATAGCTTCTCTGTATATCAATTGCCTTGACACCTTCAGCATGCGCGAGGGCGCGGGCGCAATTGCCAATATCAGTTATCTTGTTGCGGTCGACTACGATGGTTTCCTCCACTCGATTGGCGACAATCAAACTGTTCTGCCGATCGTAGATCTGCCCACGCCGCGCTGGCAGGACTTCATCGTCGATGTGCTCCTGCCTGACCACGGAAAGGTACTTTTCATGCTGAATGTACTGAATCTGGATCAGCCTCCATGACAGCAGGCTGAGCACCGTGACGAATACGAATCCCAGTATGGGAGCCCTTACAGCAAATGCCTTGTCTGCGGCGATTGCTGCATCGACAGCTGATTTACGAGGGCGACTCACTGCGCCCTCCTCTCGCCATTGGAAGGATCCGCATCCTGTCCTGGCAGTGGCACAGCCGGAATGACAGTGCCTTCACCGGGGGGAATCATGATCAGGTCGCTCTCGGATTGAACCAGAGCCTGATACAAATTTGAGCGATTCAACGTCATCTGAATCTTCTGCTTCAGCTGCTCGGACTCTTCTTGAAACCTTGAGATCTCCTGCTCAAGGTCCCGCTTCTTGTCTTCCTGAGCAAGATGCTGGTTCCGTAGGTACACGAAAGCCGAACCGGTGATCGCCGCGATCAGCCCGACCAATACCATATAACTGGTTGCCGTGGGCCCTAGCTGATTGCGGTATTTATTTGGTTGCTTTCTCATCCGCAGTCCGTCGCTCGACAACACGCAGTTTGGCACTTCTTGCGCGCGGGTTCTCGGCAACTTCCTCATCAGAAGGAGAAAGCGCCTTGCGCACCACTGCGTCAAAGTAGCATTCAGGGTTTGGGATGGGCTCGGGAAGTTCGGGACGATCGATCCACTCCATGCAATGGCTGCGCATGAACTGCTTTACGATGCGATCTTCCAGCGAATGGAAAGTGATCACCACAAGTCTGCCGCCGGGACGCAACCACCGGTGCGCCTCCTCCAGAGCTACACGCAGAGCCCCGAACTCATCATTTACCGCAATTCGAATTGCCTGAAAGATCCGCGTCGCGGGATGCTGCCGACCTCGCCTCGGCAGCACCGATTCCACAAGGTCTGCAAGCTGCAAGGTAGTCGTGATCGGATGATCCTGGCGAGCCTTAACGATGGCTCCCGCAATACGCCGGGCAGACCGCTCCTCACCGTACTCGCGGAAGATCCGGATGAGTTCGTCCTCAGCCCACTCGTTCACCACGACTTCCGCCGATAGTTCAGCCTCCGGATTCATTCGCATGTCCAGCGGCCCGTCACCTTGAAAAGAAAACCCCCGGTCAAAGTTCTCAAGCTGGCGCGAAGACACCCCTAGATCGAGAAGAATCCCGTCCAGACCGCCGCAAATGCCGACCGTCCCAAGCAAATCGCTGTAGTCACGGAAATCCGTATGGATGGCGCTAAACGAATCTCCAAACTCGGCCAATCGCTGACGCGCAAACTGCAAAGCATCAGGATCCCGGTCAAGACCAATGACATTGGCACCATCTTCCAGCAAGCGCCGCGTGTGACCGCCCCCACCAAGGGTGCCATCCAGAAAAAGTTTACCACGCGACGGCGCGAGAAAATGCACCACCTCTTCCAGCATCACCGGAATGTGATAATCCGAACCCGCTGTAGATGATTGACGTCCAGATGGCGACTGCGACTGCCGAGACGGTTTCGAGAACAGCTCGACCAAAGAACTATTACCAGAAGCCTCCCCCGAATAAGGAAAATGCGCCAAGTGCCAGAGCCAGGGACTCATTGCCGGAAATGGCATCTGAATCTTCGGTTTTCCAAGTGATTGAAATGAGATCATGGTGTCGTCAGAGGAATTGCCTGCACTAAACCGTTGAACCTTAATATTTTATTCTCGTGAAAATTCTTTAAAAACGGCATTTGCAATGGGTTGCAAATTCACCGAAAAACATTAAGGTTCTGGAGTAGTCAGAGTACCATAAGTATTCGATAAGACGTATAATCAACACAAATTTACAAAATTACAAGAATAAACGGCAAGCATCGGATAAAATTTGGACCTCTGGAGCCAATCCAATAAGCAGATAATCTGCAATTATCACATCTTCAGTGATTTAAGAGGGATTTATGGCGCTCTAAACATGAAAAGGCTGGATTTGAGAAATTATCACATGGATCCCCAGAGATCCTGCCCCCGGCCCCTGATCAAAGATCGATGATTGTTTATTATCGACTGATAATGAATTGATTACAGGAAATTCAAACTACGGAGTGTCCATTTTCTTCTGCCCAAATCTGGGGCAAATCCGCACGCCCCTTTGGTCGTATACCGAGCGATGGCTGTGAGAGCCACCCCCTTAGCTCAATTATCAGTAATTTGTGGCAATATGATTATTACGGTTTAATTTGAGTGCTATGGCATTAAACAGCTCAGGTTCGGGACTCGATTGGAAAATTTGGTTCATCGGTTTTGCTGCCCTGGCGGTAGGCGTCGCATTCCTGTTGAACAAAGATGTGAAGGAGGTGGAAGAAACCGAACTGGCGACCGACCAAGTCAACCAGTCAATGCAAAGCCACACCGACAAGAACCGGCAAGCATCAGACGTCCTTTCGTCTGTTCTGAAAGCGAAATAATTGATTGATGCGGCCCGACCCACGAACCGTCCCTTTTTCTCGATTCACTGTAAACCGATAAGCCTCCCTCGACTTCCGATCCCTTTGCGGTTAGCGGCACGCTGAATGCCCGCTAATTCCAGTTCGCTTTTAAAATGAGACGAATTGTCCGAGCCGGAGGCTCGAAGGAGATTA
>JAQCER010000454.1 GCA_027618625.1 Verrucomicrobiota bacterium | reverse complement strand
AGATTCGCGCGACCTTGGTGTTCATCCTGCGCGATGCGCCTGACGACGGGGCGCAGGAAGTGCTGCTCATCCGCAAGAAGCGGGGAATCGGCGCGGGAAAGATCAACGGGCCAGGCGGAAAGATCGATCCAGGCGAGACTCCCATGCAGTGCGCGATTCGTGAGACTCAGGAAGAACTCCACGTCACCGCCGTTGATCCGAAAGAACGCGGGCGGCTGCGCTTTCAATTCACCGATGGACTATCCATTCACTGCGTCGTTTTCATTGCGACCCACCACACGGGTACCGCCACGGAAACTGAAGAAGCTGTCCCGTTGTGGACGCCGGTTGATGCTATTCCTTATGATGAAATGTGGGAAGACGATCGCGAATGGCTGCCACATGCCCTGCGTGGGCAATCTTTTGAAGGCGATTTCATCTTCGACGGCGACAGTATGGTCTCGAAAAGAATCGTGTGGGGAACGACATCGGCCGTGCCGGAATCTGGCGGATCGACTCTACAGATTGGACATTCGCGATCGAGTTGAGTTTTCCGGATCCGGCAAAATTGAGACTGTGTCTCGCCAGCTGCACAGCCCGAGCTCATGGGCGGAAAATCAACTGCACTTCAAACCTGGACGGCGTCTTACGAAATGCGCAGCCAGGCGCGCCACCAAGACGGGCGGTTGCGGCCTTTGCGGGAGAAGCCGAGGGCGCGTCGCAGGGTGTGCCAGAGGCCCGTCTTCTTCCCTCGCTTGCGTTGGTGGTGGGATTTCTTCCGACGTCGGGTGGATGTCGGTCTGCCGTTCTGGCGATAGACGATGCCCATTCGCCGGCCTCCCGATGCTCGGTGGCTGACGATTTTTCCGAAGTTGCCTGGGGAGGTGCCTGCATCGCCTTCGAGTCGTTTGCCTACAGCACGTTCGTAATCTTTTCGCGGGGGGAGATCGGTTGCACCGAGGAGTTTGCGGTCGCTGCGGGAGGACTGCTGCATTTGATCGATACCGGACAGTCCTGGAGTCAGCTCTAGCTTCCTTCGACGAATCCACGGCCCGAGAAACCCCAACACTAACAAGCCTACAATGAGCGGCACGCTCCAGGTGGCATAGCCATACAGATCATCCGGAGTCAACTTTGGAGATGGCTCGTTCTGCTGGTCGTATTCGTAGAGTGCAATGGCCGGACCACCAAAAACAAGCAGACCGATCGTGGTCACGCCAACGAACTTCGCGATCCGAGATCCCGCCTCCAGCAGGCGGAACCACTGGTAGCGGATGTTCGGTGTCTCCTGCGATCGCCTTCTCCTACCCATAAGCGGAGCCTATCGGAATTCGAAGGAGGAGGCAAGAGTTTCGGTTCTTTCGAGAAATTTGGGATTGTCACCGCCAATCCAGCTCCTGTAACTTGCTGGAAATCAAAGAAGAGAATCATGACTGAAGAAGGAAAAAAGAAACCGGGATGCAACTGGGTTGTTATCTTAATCGTTGGATTGGTGGGGATCCCTGTTCTCATTACGATTGTTGCGGTGCTTGCGGCGGTGGCCGTGCCGGTCTATAGCGTGATTCAGGGACGGGCGGCTCGGACAAAGGCCATTGCAAATGCGAGACAGATTCACCTGGCACTCGCTCAATATGCGATGGACCATGATGGGGCATTTCCCGGAGGAGTGAACGATGCGAATGCGGCGTATCGCCAGTTGTTCGCATCGCCGATGGTGGACGAAAGCATGTTCTTTGTTCCGGGCAGCGCATTCCACAAAACATTGCCAGCAGGTCAGACCGGCCCGGACGGAGTGATCGGCGAAGCCCCAATATTCAGTAGGGCCCCTCGAGCAGGGGGAAAACCATTGGGCCTATGTCAGTGGATTGAATAGTGAGTCGCCGGGCATTCTACCAATCGTCGCCGATGGATTTTCGGAAACACCCGGTGTCTACTCGGAGGACCCAATGACAAAAGGAGGAGTCTGGGAACGTGAAGCTGCAATCATCGTCCGTGTCGATGGCAGTGCCAAGATGGAGAAGCCAGATGCCGCCGATTTTCGAGTTTACGAGAAGCGAAGCGGTCAGAAAACTGATATCTTCAGTGTCGACTACGGCATTGATCCAGCGCAGATTCTAAATCCGCAGTAGTGGTGACTTTTAGTCGCCTCTTCTCCGCGAAGAATTGGCGACTGAAAGTCACCACTACTACTGAGCGGCTAATTCGCTACAAAGTGCAGCACGCGCACGGCTGAGCCACCGTGTTCGGGGTTGGTGGCGGCTTTGATCCGCAGGCTATGTTTGCCTCGCTCCAGTCCTGCGGCGAACATCACGGTGCGGGGGTAGTGCAGGCCTTTGCTGAAGTTGTGATACGGTTCCACTTTGCTCCAATCGCCACCATCGATGGATACTTCGGTAACTCCAGCGTCAGGGCCGGCCAGCAGGTACGCGCCGATGGATGCTCCTTCAAATTCGAGTGTCAGCGTCTCGCTGGGAGTCGTACTGACTAACATTGGCACTTCGCGAAATCGTGTACGCCATTCGCCTTTGATCGCACTCCACTGTGGGATGGTGCGTTCCCATCCCGTTCCAGCCAATGCCTGGTCTGGAACCTCCAGAAACCTG
The DNA here is from genome assembly GCA_027618625.1 of Verrucomicrobiota bacterium. Lineage (GTDB taxonomy): Bacteria > Verrucomicrobiota > Verrucomicrobiia > Verrucomicrobiales > DEV007 > JAGROY01. Next base: position 1,725 of record JAQCER010000454.1, on the reverse strand, counting down.
CCGCGATCGTAGCTTTCGCCATCCAGTGGCATCGGCAAAGGCGAGCGCTTTTTCACTGCCGGAGTGCGAGTGTTAGGGCTCCAGCTGGCGGTGAAAAGTTGATCAATCAAGTCCGCGCAGATGCGGTTGCCATACGGTACCGGGTGCGTGCCGCCGAATTGTTTCCATGTCAGGCGATGATCGGTGATGCGCTGGGCAACTTCATGGGCCAATCGAATCGTGGGAATCTCATAGCGCTCCGTTACGGCAGCGTGTGCGGCGATCGATACGGGATCCGTGCCTGCTCGCAAAGATTCAGGAATCGGCGGATTGACAAAGTAAGTGACTACGACGTCCATCTCGGGATTCTCCAGGCGACTAAACTTAACTTAAGGCGCTGGCGTTCTGCGCAGGATCTCACCGATGCAACCGTCGACATCGACACCAGTAGCCTCCGGCCCGATGGCGGCGGAGACACGGTGGCGCAAAACTGCTGCGGCAACGCGTTTGACATCGTCAGGGTAGACGGCGTTTTGCTTTTCAAGAAAGGCGCTGGCCTGGGCGGCACGCATGAGCGCGATCGATGCACGAGGTGAAAGATTGCTCGCGAGTTCGCGATGGCTGCGCGCAGCACTGGCGATGCGTACAATGTAGCTGCAAATGGTGTCGGCAACCGCCACTTTCTCGACAGCACGGTGGGCTTCGACCAGCTCATCGGTACGCATGATCGGCTGAAGATCGCTCACACTCTGCCCTGGCCTGCCGTCGGCGTGATGGCGCAGGATAGCCACCTCCGTTTCCTCCGGCGGCACCAGCATTTCGATACAAATGAGAAAGCGGTCGAGCTGCGCCTCCGGCAGTGGAAACACACCAGCGGCATGCGAGGTATTCTGAGTGGCAATGACAAAAAACGGCGACTCCAATTTGCGCGTAACTCCATCGATCGTGACCTGTTGCTCGTTCATACATTCGAGCAATGCACTCTGAATCCGGGGGCTGGTCCGATTGATTTCGTCGGCGAGAACGATGTTACTGAACACCGGGCCCGGCACAAATTGGAACTGGTTCAGATCCTGCCTGAACATCGAGTAGCCGATAATGTCGGAAGGCAACAAGTCCGGCGTGAACTGGATGCGCTTGAAGTCGCAGTCGATCGATTGTGCCAGCGCGTGTGCCAGTGATGTTTTGCCGATGCCTGGTGTCCCCTCGATGAGGACGTGGCCATCGCAAAGCAGGGCGATTAGCAGGAGATACGCAGGTTCTTCGGCGCCCAGCACGGTCTCAGCCAGCCTCTGGTGCAATGCTACAAACTTTTCGGTCACAGTGTGTTGAGTCGAGCTCGGAAGCGCGGTGGTTAAAGTTACTTTCCACCGTCCTTACCAGACTGCGGTGAAGTCAGCAATCCTTCGCTCGACTTTCTGCGTGCCCGTCTCACCCATTCCGAAGGGTTGAAACATGAGGAAACATGCGCCCTCCCGGACTCCAAGCCCCGCAGGATCAAGGGAGTGTCGACCCCACCATTACAATCTTCATTGATCTCTCCTCCTGTCCTTACTTCAGTTTTTTCACGGATCAATGACGTCGCCCCCGGCTTTCCAAAGCGCGGACTTTGCCGTTGCCAATACCTCTGACTTTACGATCGGCTTCAATAGATAATCCGATACTCCACGACGGAACGCCTCGACACTCGATCGCACATCACGATCCGACGTAAAGCTGACAACCTGCGTTCTTGGGGAAATGATG
>JAQCER010000453.1 GCA_027618625.1 Verrucomicrobiota bacterium | reverse complement strand
AGAACGCTCGCAGAAAGTCCGATAATCGCACTTAAAACACTGATGGTAAAAGCTTTATAAAAATACTTCATGACTGTAAAATGCGCTGAGCGTAATACTGGTATGCCGTCGACAATGGCAGTTAATCTCTTTGACACGTTCTGGAGCGAACGTATTCACTTTCCCACAGTAATTTAAGTTATCTAAATAATCAAAGAGGCACTTCAGACGATACTGGCGAACCCGCAGGCACTATGGCACAGCCATCGCCGACTGTTCTGGGCTTTACTTGCAATCACCGCCTGTCGGATCCTGATCGGCGCGTCCACGGACCTGTCGCCGGATGAAACCTATTACCATATGTGGAGCGAGCGGCTCGCTCCCAGCTACTACAGCAAAGGGCCTGGAGTGGCGGTAGCGATTCGCACCAGCACGGCGCTGCTTGGCGATACGGCGATGGGCGTTCGGTTCTTCTCCGCACTGCTGGGACTCGGCACCAGTGTGATCCTCTACACTTTGGCGACCAGCCTTTACAACGACAAGGTCGCCGCCTGGGCCGTAGTCTTGCTGAACCTGACACCGATTTTCAACGCTGGATCAACATTGATGACGATCGATCCACTGATGATTTTCTTCTGGTGTGGATCGATGCTGACGTTCTGGAGGGCTCTGCATCGAACGGGTGTCGCAGCGGACAGGTACTGGCTGGCCACCGGATTGGCCGTGGGACTGGGATTTCTGTGCAAGTACACCTGTGCCCTGCAGCTTTTGTCGATGGCATTATTGTTAGGATTGTCCCGAAGGTGGCGGGGGCAACTCGGACGCAAGGGATTCTACAAGGCACTGGGGGTGTTTATTGTTTGCACGGTTCCCGTTATCATCTGGAATGCCCAGCACCACTGGATCACCGTCACACACCTGAAGGAGCGCGCCGGTGGGGCAGAAAGCGGTGGATGGCATCTCTCAGAGTTCGGGCAGTTTCTGGCGATGCACCTCGGGGTCTACTCCCCCATTCTGTTTCTTGGCCTCTTGTGGGCACTGTATCGGACCGCGCGCACATTTCTGCGTAACGATGCCGAGCGGTTTCTCGCAGCATTTACGTTCCCGATTTTGATCCTGTACTTCGCGCTGTCATTCAGAGAAGCTGGCGAAGCAAACTGGACAGCACCCGGCTTCATCAGCTCTGGCATCCTGCTCGCCCACTTCTGGGACACGGTGCGACTGGCACCGGGGTGGAAACGGGGACTTCAGAACTCTGCGCTCTTCACGGCTGGTGCGATTTCCTGCGTGGCCCTGCACACCGACGTCGTGCGCCAGCTGGGCATTCCGTGGCCATATCATCGTGATCCATCGCACCGCTTGCGTGGCTGGGAGGAAACGGCAAAGGCAGTCGAAGATATCACGGACTCGATTCTCGAGGATCTGAAGAAAACCAATCGAAAGGACAACGTCTTCCTGATCGCGAACCGCTGGCAGGTGGCATCCGAATTGTCGTTCTACATGCGGGATGATCTCGGAGTGATCCGCCCGACCCCCGATCACCCACTGGTCCACACCATCCAATCAGCGCTGCCTGAACACCAGTTTTCGTTCTGGCCCCGTTATGACGGGATCGACATCGCCAAGGCAACCTCCGGCGAGCAGCGAAACTCTGCTTTTGTAGGCCAAACGGCGCTCTACATCACCGACGACACCGACCGCCGGAATCCACCAAAATCGATTCAGTCGACGTTCGAGAAATTCCACCTGATTCGGGTCATGGATGTCTTGCGCGGCGGCAACCAGGTGCGACGAATCAAAATATTCGCTTGCTACAACTACAAGCACCCAACCATATAAGCCGCTGTGCCGGACTCCGACGACTCCACCGTATCCCCCCAGCCCAAGCTCTCAGTTGTAGTGCCACTCTACAATGAGGAAGACAATGTGCTGCCAATGATCGAAGAGCTTCATCGCGCTCTGGAAGCAATTCCTCACGAACTGGTGCTGGTGGATGATGGATCAACCGATGGAACGGCGGGTAAGATCCCGTTGAAAGACCCGACCATCCTATTTGTGCGGTTCGCTGCCAACACCGGCCAGAGCGCGGCGATGTATGCCGGGGTGCATGCGGCGACCGGCGAAATCATCGCATTTATCGACGGTGACCTGCAGAATGATCCTGCCGACATCCCAAAACTCATCGAAGAACTCGAGCGTGGAGCCGACCTTGCATGCGGCTACCGCGCCAGCCGTAAGGACACCGCATTCAAGCGCGGGCAAAGTCGCATCGCCAACTTCGTCAGGAGCCGATTCACTGGTGACGGAGTGCGCGACACCGGATGCACCTTGAAAGCGATGAAGCGTCCCTGTCGCGATGCCCTGGTTCCGTTCACGGGGATGCACCGGTTCATTCCTGCATTGATCAAGGGAGCAGGCTTCAAAGTCGTAGAGTTGCCAGTGAACCATCGCGCCCGTCAGCACGGCGTGAGCAAATACGGCTTTGGGAATCGCGCCATGCGGGCGACAATGGATATGTTCGGAGTGAAGTGGCTCTTGTCCCGAAGGTTTTCCTATAAAATCAACAATCGCTAGGAAACTCGCGACGCACCAAATTAAGCAGAGAAAATCAGTGATGGATTCGTGCTGCCCAAACGCTTGACTGTTCAGCCAACGGACTTCAATCTAGCCTGGGGGACGTGGCGCTTGCCTCGCCGCTCTTCCTTCCTCACCCATCCAACAACGCAGCCCACCGTTAATAGTTTGTCTGACATCGATCAGTCGAAGATGAGTCTTCGCGAGCAGCTCAGGGAAATCCTCCCGGAGATTCTGCCTGCGAACCCCGCAGAGCCAGTCAAAGGAACAGACCTGATCCGACTGGTCAAGTACCGCCTGATGCAGAGCTACAGTGATGCGACTCTGCGCTATCACTTCTCGATCATGTGCTGTGATCCTTCTTCTCCGATCGCGAAAGTCGATCAAGGGCAGGGTTACTACCTGCGGCATCAGAGCTTTGCGAACATCAACAGTGCCAGGCATTCGGTCTCTCCTCTTCAGGCACGATTCAGTGGATCACTGTTCGATTCAGCTGGAAGCTATGTGGATTCTGCAATTTCCAGAGCGGATCAGTTCTGTGCGATTTTCCAGCACATTGAGGAAGCGGCTGGCCGGTTTCCCTTTGTGTTCGACAGCTCGTTCGGAGCCAATGCCCCATACGAGAACTTTTGGAAATGCCCGGACGCAGTCGTGGTCGACTGGCACGTTCAGGCAGTCGGTGACGATGGACCGCAGATCACGCCGGACCTGATCGCCTTCAAACGTAACATGGGAATCGAACCCTTTGCGATGATCAGTACCAAGCTAAAACTGTCTGTGTCGCAGGACAGTTTCCGGGAAGACTTCTTCCAGGCGCTCAGTATCTCGCGTTGGGCGCATCGCGGGCAACTGGTCATCGCCGCCGCGATTCCAGACGAACAGCTGGTCGAGCACCTGCGCCTCCTGGGAACCGAATATGGAATCGGGATCATCACTTTGGGTCTGGATACCGGGACCCTCGATGAGCTGCCATCGGCAATGGAGATCCAGAACATGCAACCCCGGGAAAAGGAAGCGCTTCTGGAAAAGGTGACTCCTCGAATCATCACCATTCCGTCGGCAAGCCGCAGCCTTTCCTGGGAACATCTGGAATCCGTCCGCCGCGACAACGGTGATTTCGATAGCTTGTTCTGCTGGGTCCAGCGCTGCTTGACCGATCACAAAGCCTATTTGCAGGTAAATTGGCAGGCATTGACCACCGTACCCGCCCCCGCAGCGGGCGCAGAGGGTACCCCTAAGCCTGACATCTCTCCTGATGTTCATCTCGCCATTTCGAGTGTGGGTATCGACGGCCACGCATTGCCGTCTCAATCGGCACATCTCGCGACAGCTCCTGCGATCGCTGTTGTAAAAGTCTGATTGCCCGAAATTAAACGAGCGTCAGGCGAGATCTTATCGCAGTATTGCCTGGTTCGTTCCCTTGCACAGTAGGCGCAGGCCGGCGTCACACACCACCGCGTGCAAGCCACACTGTGAACCCCTCTCCGATGGGTGTGACCGCGACCTGATGTGATGATATTAAGTTTAAGAGGCCGGTCGGGAGGCCTTTGTTCGAAAACCGAGCCCAACGGACCCTATCATATTATAACAGCTCAGGGCAACGCCCTGGGATCATGATTCCATGAGCAATCCAGCCTGAAGGGCTGCTTCATAGGCTCAACCAATACGGTCAATTCGACGAACAATGGTCCGAACACCGACCTTTCAGGGGGCAGCTCTTAGCAGTCCCAGTCGGGATTAGAATTGACCGTCATGCGTAAGCTA
>JAQCER010000452.1 GCA_027618625.1 Verrucomicrobiota bacterium | reverse complement strand
CGGAGATTGTTCACAGCGATCAATACTGTCGACAACATTCCGACCTGCAGGCCCGCCAGAACGGCTTCCGCATGCCACTCACCTGTCTGGACAAATACTGTTCCTAGCACTGCAACAAATCCAAAAAACAACACGACGAACAGCTCTCCAAGGCCGCAATAAGCCAGCGGCAATGGCCCGCCGGTGTAGCCATAGGCAAAGTAAAGTGATGGCAGACCTATGGCGATGACCGGCCAACCACGTGCGGCTACCATCGGCAGCGACAGGAGCACCGCCACCACAGCCATGACCAGCCCAGCGACGATCACTTGCCTGGCCGAAAACAATCCCGACTGCGTGACACGCGGAGGTCCGAGACGCTCGCTCGTGTCCGTGCCTTTCGTAAAATCAATCGCATCATTAAAAAAATTCGTCGCAATCTGGATCGCCGTCGCGCTGGTGAGCGTGCAGAACGCCAGCAGCCATGCCACATCGCCCGTCATTCGCCATGACAAACCAACGCCCACTGAGACTGGCACCACTGCGGCCAGCAGGGTTTTCGGTCGACTGGCTATCGCCCAATTTTTAACAAAATGCTTCAGGGGACGCGGGGGAACTTCGAGAAATCAGGCGAGCGTTTTTCGACAAACGCGTTCTTACCCTCCTTGGCTTCTTCGCTCATGTAGTAGAGCAGCGTTGCGTTTCCAGCGAGGTCTAACAATCCGATCTGTCCGTCGCAGTCGGCATTCAGGGAAGCCTTGAGACAGCGCAGTGCCATCGGCGAATGCTGTAGTGTTTCCCGTGCCCATTTGACCGTCTCTTCCTCCAGGCGATCCAATGGCACAACGGTGTTCACCAGCCCCATATCGAGTGCCTGCTGCGCATCATACTGGCGACATAAAAACCAAATCTCGCGCGCTTTCTTTTGCCCGACGATTCTCGCCAGATAACTCGAGCCAAGTCCGCCATCGAAAGAGCCCACCTTGGGCCCCGTCTGGCCGAAGATCGCGTTGTCTGCGGCAATGGTAAGATCACACACCACGTGCAGCACATGTCCACCGCCAATCGCGTACCCTGCCACCATGGCAATCACCGGCTTGGGAAGGAAGCGAATTTTCTTCTGCAGATCGAGAACATTCAGCCGCGGAATGCCATCATCTCCCACATATCCCGCGTGACAGCGCACCTTCTGATCGCCTCCCGAGCAAAACGCCTTGTCACCTTCTCCCGTCAAAATGATCACGCCCACCTGAGGATCCTCGTGAGCGAGATCAAATGCCTGCAGCATTTCCTTTACCGTCTGCGGACGGAATGCATTGCGCACCTCCGGCCGATTGATCGTGATCTTCGCGATCCCATCATCGGATTTTTGATACTTGATGTCGGTGAATGTCTGAACGTCTGTCCACATGACCATCTGATACGCCAAAATCTACTTTTAGGAAACTCCGAATGGATTCCACTACTCGCGGTTCCGGCTGTCGATCCAGATCGTGACTGGCCCGTCGTTCACGAGCGCGACCTTCATGTCTGCACCGAACTCACCAGTGGCGACCGGGCGGCTGAGTTCTCTGGACAAGGCAGCCACCATTCCTTCATACAGCGGAATCGCCTGATCGGGCCGCGCCGCTTTGATGAAGGACGGGCGATTGCCCTTCTTCGTGCTCGCGTGAAGGGTAAATTGACTGACCACCAGTGCATCGCCGCCGATGTCCTGCAGCGATCGGTTCATCAGCCCGCCTTCGTCGCCAAAGATGCGCATCCGACAGATCTTGCCGACCAGCCAGTCGACGTCAGATTCATCGTCCGCTTCTTCGATCCCTAACAAAACCACCAGACCGGCACCGATCATGACGCGCAAAAGGCAGTCGATCGTGACCCGCCCCTCGGAAACTCTCTGCAACAGCGCACGCATTTCCGACCATTCAGCCGCGCTTCTCGATCTTCGGAATCGAGGCGATCAATGTTTTGGTGTAATCGTGCTGCGGATGGTCCATCACTTCCTCAGCCGGCCCGAGTTCGACTATCTTGCCAAAATACATCACCGCAATGCGATCTGAAATGTAGCGAACCACCGATAGATCGTGCGAAATGAAGATCATCGTAAGCCCCAGCTCGCGCACCAACTGTTTCAGTAGATTGAGGATCTGCGATTGAATCGAAACGTCCAGAGCCGATACTGGTTCGTCGGCCAGGATAAGCTTTGGCTCGGGTGCCAGGGCGCGGGCGATGGCAATGCGTTGCCTTTGCCCACCGGAAAACTCATGAGGATACTTGCGCATGAAGCGGCGATCGAGGCCGACCCTTTCCATGATTTCTGAAATTCGACGTGTAAGCTCATCTCCAGTCAGGGCGGGATAGCGCGTGCGCAATGCTTCCGCCAAAGTTGTATATACCGTCATTCGGGGATTCAGCGAGGCGTAGGGATCCTGAAAGATCATCTGGAAATTGATGCGCTGGCTTCGAACATTGTGAGCAGACGTTCTCGTGAGGTCCTTTCCCTCCAGGATGACCGAACCGGACGTCGCAGGAATCAGCTGCATCACGGTGCGTGACAACGTCGATTTGCCGCAACCAGACTCGCCTACCAGTCCCAGAATTTCCCCTTTCTCGATTGCGAGATTGACCCCATCAACAGCTTTCACCATACCAACCTGCTTGCGGAAGATGAGCCCCTTTTTTACCGGAAAGTGGGTTTTCAGATCGATCAGTTCAAGAAAGGACATCGCTTCAGTCAGTCAAATTCGGTTGGATAAGCAATGGTGCTATGCCAGGCATCCTGGGCAGTTTTGCACCCAGTGGCCGGGCACCATTTCTTCGATTGGTGGTTGCGCATCGGTGAGGCACTTGCTGCGGTCACCGATTTCATTGCGAGGAGCAAACGCGCAACCAGGGATGGGGCGCGACACATTGGGTGGCAGGCCTGGAATCGTGTAGAGTTCCTGTCCCTTTTCCTGCATGGCGGGAATCGATTTCTGCAGGGAGCGGGTGTAGGCGTGCAGCGGATTGGAAAAAAGCTCATCGGCAGTCGCACGTTCGACGATGCGCCCGGCATACATCACATTGACCTCGTCACAGATGTTGGAGATCACCGCCAGATCGTGAGTAATGAAAACGACGGCAGTGCCATGCTTGCGTTGCATGCCTTTGATCAACGACAGAATCTGCGCCTGGACGGTTACGTCGAGCGCGGTGGTGGGCTCGTCGGCAATGAGGATCTCAGGATTGGTGATCATTGCCATCGCGATCATCACCCGCTGGCGCATGCCGCCAGAGAACTCATGCGGAAACATCTCGAAGCGTGTTTCGGGATCGGGAATCCCGACCTCGTCCATCACCTCAAGCGCACGCTTCCGCGCCGCCTTCGGATCCATCTTCTCATGCACCAGCAACGGCTCGATCAACTGAGTCGAAACACGCAGAAAGGGATTCAGGCAGGTCATCGGATCCTGAAAGATCATGCTGATGCGCTTGCCCCGAATCGCCTGCAGTTGCTTCGCGTTGCACTTCAGCAAATCGATCCCATCAAACATTGCCTTACCACCCTCGATTCGCCCAGGCGGCATCGGGATCAGCCCGAGCAGCGAATAGCACGTAACCGATTTGCCAGAACCCGACTCGCCAACGATGCCAACGGTCTGCTCCCTTTCCGCAGAAAACGAGACGCCATCGACCGCACGAAAAACGCCTTCGCGCGTGTGGAACCAGGTTTTGAGATCAGTAACTTCGAGGAGTGGCATGGGTCAGATTCATTAGTCTTTCGAGCTGCGCACATCGAGAGCGTCGCGCAGTCCGTCGCCAAGGAAGTTCAAAGCAAATAGCGTGGCAGAGAAAAAGATGCTGGGAAAGATCAGTAGCATTGGCTGCGTTTCGAGGAAGTTCGCCCCTTCCTTGATCAGGATCCCCCATGAACTGTTCGGCGCCTTCACGCCGAGCCCCAGGTACGACAACGCTGCCTCTGTGAGGATAAATCCAGGGATGGTGAGCGTCGAGTAGACGATCGCCGGCCCGATGGTGTTGGGAACGATGTGCCTGAAGAGAATGCGGAACGGACTGAGTCCAAGGGACACTGCCGCTTCTACAAATTCCTGCTTCTTGAGCGCCTGCACCTGTGTCCGGGTAATACGGGCAAGCGTCAGCCAGCCAAGAATCCCCAGGGCGATGAAGAGCGGAACGATATTGGCAAATCGGCCGATAAGCTCCTTATCCCATCCGGTTTCTGCCACGATCGAGCTAACCCATTTCGTCGCATAGGCATCGAGCACTGCCTGGAGCAGAATCACCAGAACGAGAAAGGGAATGGCATAGAGCGTATCGACGATCCGCATCATTAAAGCGTCGAC
>JAQCER010000451.1 GCA_027618625.1 Verrucomicrobiota bacterium | reverse complement strand
CGAATCTAAGCAAAAAATATTGGGTTCTCCCGGTGCTCCCGCACTTTGGGTGATCATTTCACGGCCAACCTCGGGCATGTCATCGTCCCCCACGACCCAGAGGTTGAGCTTGACCTGCGCTCTATCAGCCAAGTTCGAAATCTCTAAGGGCGTGAGCAATCGGCCCATTGCGAGCGTACCACGAATGGGCGTTTCTCGCTTAGATGTAATGATGGGCCGGATCGCGATCAGCATCGGTCCCAAATCGCTCAGAATAACGCCAACCTTCGAATCATCGACATCCCGAAAATCAGTCAGGCGAGTCGAAGGATCAGAAATCTTCGCGCAGACGTCAGATATGTCGATGAGCTCCAGCGACTCCGTGTCTCTCCCCTCGCCCCATACCAGTTCATTGGTTCGATTGAACAAGGCGATCAAGTTCAATTGTCCGTTCTCGAAGGTCTCAACGATCAGGTTGGTTTCTCGGTATTCGTCATTCGGCTCCGCTACGTAGTCATAGGTTTCGTCCCAGGCGGCCCAGTCATTTACAAAATTGTCCAGGAGCTCCAGATCCCGACGGAGACCTGACTCACACCGGGCCAAATCCCGGTTTGCACCATCCCTTTCGATACGGTCAAATGCCTTGAGCACCACCAGTTTTTGAGAAGCATACGAGATCCCCGCAAAAACAATCGATACCATGATCAGCAGCCCAACGAGCGGCCGGTTCAGCGATTCTTTTCGTTCCCCTGCACTTTTCCCATCATCCAGCAGCGCCGCGCCAGAATCTTTTGAACAATCATCTCCTTCAGTCATAACCCTTTAACTACCAAAATTTAACTTTATTGCATAGCCAAAAATACTGTAGTTATGAAAATTATCAAGTGCTTCTCATTCAATTCTATTTAAATCAAGTGCTTCCTATTGAAATTTGGTGCCCATCTCCCCCCCCAACCAGGTGCGTTGATCCGCGGAATCAGCGCCGATGATCGACAATCGACAGGTCTGTTGGATTGGCACGAAATCAGGAGTTGCCCGAGTCACAGACGGTCATCCGTGGCAATTCAACAGGATCGGGGGGCACCCGCAACCAACAGGGCGGCCATGTCGCGAAGAGCAACCAGTTGATACCAATGAATTTGTGGAAAAGAAGAGTCACTAGCGGAATAGGCCAGACCTGGGGGACTGATCCTTCAGGAAAACTGGAATTTCCAGCTACCCGTCACAAAGTGCTGCCTGACTACGATCGTAAGGTGAACGAGGGGCCATCGCTCTTGCCGGCCACGGCTGCCCAGTCGCCTTCCGCAATATTTGAATTCGCCCCACTCCCTGATTACAAGAATCTCAATTTCCTGGCGAAGAAAGACCGCTTCCTGCAATCTCTGGGATGATTCCATCACGGCAACTTCTGATCGTCGGCCTGTCGGTCGCAATCCTTGGCCTTGGCTGCGAGAACGCGGAGCAGGTACGCGACGGTAGTCGTCTCACCTATGACGAGTGGCAAGCAGCATGCGCAGAGTTGCCAGCGAATCGCTGCGCCAATGGAGTCATGACAAACAGGAACTTGTTGCCTCTTACCAACTACGGCGGAGATGGCCAGGGAAATCGAGGCTTTCTATCAACTGGCAATCGATCACCTCAGCAACTCTTCCCATTGGCTAGGAGATCCACCTGACCACGATAGTTTCTTTAAAATAGAACGGTGGAGGTACCGCGCTGAGATCTTCCAGCCATTTGCGCAGCGGCTCACGTTGCCAGCAGCAGCACAGGTGCGGTTTTTCGGAGACCTCCACGGCGACATTCATTCGTTGAATGCGCAGCTTGAAAAGTTAAATTCTGAGGGAGTATTGAGTGGCTTCAAGATAGCGCGCGCAGATACCACCCTGGTATTCCTCGGAGACTACTCCGACCGTGGTGTCTATGGAGTCGAAGTTATCTACACGCTACTTCGCCTGAAGCTGGCGAATCCTGATCAAGTGATCCTTGTCCGTGGCAATCACGAAGACATCGCGCTCAATGAGAGTTACAATTTCGACCGGGAATGCGATTTCAAGTTCGGCCCGGAGGCTCAGGCATTCGGAAAAATCCTGCGCACGTATGATTTTCTTCCCGTAGTCCTGTATGTTGGATCGGGTCGCGACTATGTGCAGTGTAATCATGGAGGGATCGAGCCAGGTTACAATCCATCGTCCTTACTGACAGCAAGCCCGAAAAAGCCGTTTCAACTGCTGGGAGCGCTGGAGCGCGGTAAATTCGCAGATCGCCTCCCAGAATCCTTCGCCAGTTTCTCCGCACTATCCGATGCCGAGAGAGGAGTCCGAATCCGCCAAAACGAAATGGTTCAAAGACATCATGCCGCTGGGATTGCGGAATCCATCCGTGCTTGGCTTCGTGAGGAACGACTTCACCGTCTTTCAAACAGATCCGCTGTGGTGGAACGATGGGCGCAGCTGGCACTTCGACGAAACGCTGACGAAAGCAGCCCTGAATGCGGCCAGCTCTGAATCGGCGAGAGTTCATGCAGTCATCCGTGGTCATCAACATTCTGGAGTGGCAACACCACTGATGAAACGGCTAATCGCCAGCAATGGACTCTACCGCCATTGGCAGGAACTCGGAACAGCAGATCAACGCGAGCTCCCTCAGGAATCGCTTCTTAACCTTACCCAGAGCCAGTCAGTGAAAGCCAACGCTGTCTATACCCTCAACGTCAGTCCCGACTCTGTATATGGTCGCCTGCTTGGCTACACGTTCGCCACACATGGCCTGCTAACATTAGGAAACACATTCGACCAGTGGCACATTGAGGCTGTTACCACGGTTCCAGAGGTGTTGCGAAAATGATCGAAGATTGCAACGCGCTTCGTGCTCTGGCGACGGAAGCTCGGAGAACGTCGAATACTCCTTACCCTCATGCTCATGCACCGCTGCGGTAGATTCGCAAACCACACGCCAGCTCGCGACACAGAGCGTGAGCCGCGTCATCGTCGATTACCGCACACGCGGTCGACAGTGCATCTGCCATTGTTGCATTTGGCGCGGTAACCACGATCGATCGATCTGCCGGAAGGTTTTCGCCTGTGTGGGGATTGAGCAAATGGTGATACCGCTGGCTTGGATCAAACACATAGCCATATCCGCCAGACACCGCCAGGGATCCACTTTCAAGCGGAACCGAATCCATAACTTCTGCATCCGAAAGATCGCCCGGGTTCCGAATTCCCAGATGCCACGGCCGCCCCTGAGGATGGCTGCCAATCGCCCGGTACTCACCCATATTGACCAATGCCTGATCTACACCGTTGCGTAGAAGCAGCTCCGCAATCACGTCGGTGATGAACCCCTGCGCGATGCCATTGAGCGTTATCGCCATGTCAGGATCTGTAAACGAAACTCTGTCTGCCTGAATCCTGACACGATCACCTCCGACTTTTGCCAATGCTGCGTCTCTCTGTGCGGCGTCCAGTGGCCCATCCAGAAAATTGTGCTCGTCCATCGCTTTCCAGAGAGGTTGCACCGTAATATCAAAGGCTCCGTGAGTCAGTGAATGATATCGACACGCCTCAGTGACCAGAGCCACAAACTCCAGCGGGCAGTTCGATACATGGCCGTCTCGATTGAGTCGGCAGATGCACGATTCTGGAACGAAAAGACTGAAGATTTGTTCCAATCGACGCATCTCAATAAAGCACCGTTGCGTGAGATCTCTCGCGAGCGCTGCATTCTCGATGCCGTGCAGGTCTATCGATACATCTGCACCAAACAACACTCCCTTCCACTGCCACTGAGCCCGCGGCGGCAAGAAATTCCGACACCACACGCTGGAGGCAATGCCAGAGATGCCGGCCAATCCAGTGATCGCAAGGAACCGGCGCCGCGATGTCCCTGCCCTCGTCCGCTTCTGCGTTGCTGGCATACTGTGTCTTTTATCTGAACTCATGACTCATCATCTCTTTTCATTTCTGACAGCCTTCCGCCGCGATTTTTAAGGCTAAGTCGCACACCTGTCCATGACAGCACGATGAGCAAAAGCACGCAACCATCCACAACCCATCGTCCAACTACCCCAAAGAAACGTCCCGAGTGTAAATCCAGCAGCAACCGCGACCAGGGCACTCCGCCTCCCCGGTAGCTCGTCTCAATCATGCTGCGCACCTGATCACTCGTAGCCGTCCCGGTGCTCCACTGCAGATCCTTCGTATCATCGCCGATCGGGGAAAAGTCCAGATAGTCCGCACCGAATTGCCACAGTGTTCCGTTTTCCACACGCACTACCCCACCAGCAGCCACAGCGGTAATCCTCCCCTCTGGCAGTGAAGTCTGGGTTAGATCTTCAATGAGATCCCC
>JAQCER010000450.1 GCA_027618625.1 Verrucomicrobiota bacterium | reverse complement strand
CGTTGTTTTTCTTCCGCAGCGTCGGCTTGCGCCAGTTGCCCGGCCCCGATCTTATGCAGGTTGTAGGCAAGGATGCCCAGCCACGGTGTCGACCAAATACAGGCCGTTGTCGTCGCCGACATCGATCCAGAACCCGACGGCGGTGGCGGCTCGGTCGGCATCAGCGCGTTGATGACGTTGGAAAAGGGCCCTCTTCCATGAACCCCCTCCATCCCCGGCTCCGCCCGCCCCATTAACCCAACCCTAGTTTCAATTTTCCTGCCAATAATGAAAGCGTCCTCGGCACTCAGCTACTCTACGCAGAATGGATGCTCGGCTATCCGAATCTGTCACGGTTGATGCTCGGCGGTGGTGTTCTCCTCGAAATCGTCTCGATCCTCATGGTCTTCAACCGGCAGGCTGCCCTCGCCCTGGGCATTGGCATGCTCCACTTCCACGAGATCGTCGATGTCGTCATGTTCCGGCAGTTTCGCTTCAATGGATCTCCGTCTTGAACTTCTGCATCAACCTACCCTTCTGGCTTGTCCTCTCCCTGCAGAACGCCCTGAATAGGACTCTCGACAAGCGCCCTGCTACTTGAGTCGTCCGGGAGGAGCCCCGTCGTGTACCCGTGCAATAGGGAGCGCTAGCCTGGATTATTCATGAGCGATCTACTGCGACTTGCAAAAGACTCCATTTGCTGCGTTGCCCGCCATTTTTCGACATCAACGTATGGCTATACGCTTTCAGCCGAAAAAGTGGCCCGCGCCTTGCAAATGAAGCCTTTTGCCGCGTCTCGCTACGATCTTCATGAATAACCCAGGCTAGGGAGAACTAGTTTTCCCGAACTCGGTAATAGGCCTCGGGAGATCCCAGGCGTTCCGGATCGTCGTCGGTGAACGAAGTTACGTCCCCATCGGATTCCAAGCCGTCGTCGAGTTCGATCCAGGCCGCGTTCGCGAGGTCGGTGGTGAACTCGATGGCGTAGACGCGCCCGGGGCCACTGTTCCATTCGAAAGTGACTTCGGTCTCCGTCTTCGTCACTTGGGTGATCTCGAACGGCGCGGCATTGGGAGGAGTCAGCAGTCCCTGGATTTCCTCAGCGGTCAGGGCTCCTTGGTAGACGCGGACGTCGTCCAGGGCACCGGTGAGGAGGTGGGCGTTTCCCGCTTCGCCGGTTCCCAGATACGTGTTCCATTCCGAGCCGTCGTCCATTTCCGGAAAAATCTGGGGGCTGTCGCCGACTTCGACGCCGTTGACATACACGCGGGCCTCGGATTCGCCGTTGACATCCAAACCCGTCATGGCGACGTGCGTCCACACGTCCAACTCAACCGGGGGCCCGCCGCTCAGGTGGCGGTCGTTGTGCTCGCTGAGATTGATGAAAACGTTGTGATCGGGGTGCAGGAGGATACGGTTCTGGCAGCACGAACCCTCATCCTGGCTGATGATTCCCGTCGAATCCGGTGGAGGCTTCGTCGAGTTTGACCCAAGCCGCCAGGGTTACGCCCGGCTTTCCCGTGAAACCGTTCAGGCCACCGGATTTGACAAAGCTGCTGGGCAGGGATTCATCAAAGAATCCGCCCCGGCCAAACGGTCCCTCCACCTGGGTCACATCGGAGACTTCGGCGTGATTGTCCTTCCCCGAACTGTCGTGCCCAAGGTCGTTGGGAACTTCGAACTCATAATGAGCAACGAGAGTACCGGCCGCCCGGGCAGCCGACACGGCAAACACAGCAACAAGGGCGGCTGCCGTAGAGTAAAGCAAAGCGATTTGTCTGTTCACTTTTTGCCTTTTCATTGGTTGGGTCTTCACTTGTTATCGCGATGCCTGGATCCTGAACTTTCAACCTGGAGACTCCCAAGTCACCGGCTTGTCGAGGACATTCCAGAATCCAGAGGAAAGCGACGTTTTCAGTGGATTCCGCGAAGGTGAACAAATGGCCCGCCACTCGTCAAGCCAGAAAACACTCGAATTTCGAATTTTTCCTGGATTGATGCTTGCCGGCATGAGCTGGAGCATTGCGTCCTCATTGTCAAGTTCTCCGCAGCCTGGAAACGGATCACTGGATTTGCATGAACTCGTGGGAACTCAAGAGGACTTGGGCGTACTGTTCCCAGGATCCGTCGGCGCCGGCGAGAAACTCAAGGCCCGCCCGCCGCTCCGTCGGCGATGGTGGGCGGGCGTACAGGACTTCGTAAGCTCGGGCGATGCGGGTCGCGTGGTCGGGGCTACTCGGCCTTTTCCTGATCCAACATGGCATATTTGTTTTATTTTGCACAACATTACGGATCAGCGATCGGCAGCGGCGCAGTCGATGCTGAAAAATTGCTGGGCATATACATATAGAAGAAGATCAAAGAGAAAGTAAGGAAAATCACCAAGCGAACACGAGTTCACTCCACTTTTGGGCGCGCCCAGACTCTGCTCGGCCCAGCCGATGCGGACACGCTCCCCCTTTTTCGACAGGCCCCGAGAAAGCTCACGGACGCATAGAGATCCGCGACATCTACGCCATTCCCGTCGAAGCTGAGAACATCAGCTTCGCCTTCGCCCAACAGATCGTCGCCGTGCACCGCATCGAACTTTAGTACCAACGAAAAGCGAGGTTTCAGTCGAGGCGGCGGCGGAGAATCAGGACGGATCCGAACATCTGGAGGACATGATTCAGTCCCAGGTGACTGCCCGCGGTTTCTTTCCAGTTGATCGGGATCGACGTAATCAAGACTCCGTCCCGCTGGAGCCAGTAAGTCATCTCGATGTCGAAGCAGAATCGCTCTTCGATCAGGTTCTTGCGGCACGTGCGAAACCAATTTCGGGGAACGATCTTGAAGCCGCACTGGGTGTCGGGAACGCGCATTCCAAAAAGAATCCGCACCATCAATGCGAATACCCGCCCGGTGACCTTGCGCAGCCGTGTCCGGTCCACTTTGGTACCCGCTGCTCCGGTTCGGACTCCGAACCACGCCTGCTGTTCGCCGTTGCTGGTCGCTCGTGCAGTCACTTGCTTCAATACTCGAATGATCTCACCGGCTGAGATGGCACCATCGGCATCGACGAACGCCAGCCATCGATCGGAGTCCTGCGCGTAGTCCCAGCCAGAGTAGACGGCACCACCCTTGCCACGGTTCTGCCCGAGCAGCAATGCGGGGCGCACGAACGCCCAGCGTTCTCGCTGGCGTGTGATCAGTTCGCTCAGGAACTGCGATTCCTCTTTGCCCGAGCCATCGTCTACGGCCAGAAGGTCGATGGGAAGGCCGGACGCTTCGATCGCAGGACACAGCGTGTCAAGAAACC
This sequence comes from Verrucomicrobiota bacterium, assembly GCA_027618625.1. GTDB lineage: Bacteria > Verrucomicrobiota > Verrucomicrobiia > Verrucomicrobiales > DEV007 > JAGROY01. Next base: position 1,052 of record JAQCER010000450.1, on the reverse strand, counting down.
CCGGCAAACGCCGACGCTCTTTAAAGCAGGGGATGACGAGCAGGACGCGATCCATCGGCTTTACCGTAGGGACATGATGGGGCACTTGCCACATTCAATTTCAATCGATCAGTCATTCATTCGATCGGCGGCGTGATCTCGCCGCTCAGGGTTATTTTTGCACTGGCGAGCAGTCGGCGGTCGCCACCGTCCGGCGATTGAGTCTGCACCTCGCCTGAGACCTGCACCAGTCCAGCCATGCGACCTTCAATGGTGGCCCGAATGAGCAGGATGTCACCAGGTGCGGCGGCACCGAGAATTTTCGCGTTGCGGATGGCGGTCAGTCGGACGTCGGTGAGCTTCGCCTGATCGGGAGCCGACTGGCAGACCACGCCGCCGAGTTGAGCGATGGCTTCCACGAGGATGACCCCGGGCATCATGGGATGACCTGGAAAATGGGCCGCGAGAAAGGGCTCGTCGCCACGCACGAGGTAATGAGCTGCGCCGGATATTCCCGGGGTCAATTGGGTAATGGCATCGAGGAAGCGGAATTCCCGACCGTGCGGAAGATAGGCGAGTGCTTGGGCAAATAAGTGTTGATCAACGGGGATATCCACGGGGCCAGCATGCTGAAAAATCCGACATCGGCGAGCAATAAATATTGCAAGTTGGCAAGTTGGGCCTGCGTCTGGTAGGTGTCTTGGAATGAAAAAGAAGACTGGAATCCTGCTTGAAGAAGATCGATTTGTGCGGCACGACACGGGTGCCGGGCATCCGGAGTCGAGCGCGCGCTATCGAGCCATTGCCAGGCGATTTGCAGAATCGAAGTTGCTCGAGCATGAAGGGATTGTGCGGCTGAAGTCGCGCGAGGCCATCGATGCGGAAATCGAACGCTGCCATGATCCTGCCTATGTGGCGCTGGCGCGGAAGGAGATTCGTGGTGGTCTCAGTATCCTGAGCACAGGCGATACCAATGTCAGTGAAGAGACGCTGCTCGTGGCCCTGCATGCCGTTGGCGCAACATTGAATGCGGTCGATGCCATTTACGCGGGTGAGGTGCGCAACGCATTCTG
>JAQCER010000449.1 GCA_027618625.1 Verrucomicrobiota bacterium | reverse complement strand
TCGTTTACCAAACGGTATCATGACAGATTCCGTCGAAGTCAGGTGCTCTGAAAGTTAGAGTTCCAAATCTCCGCTTCCACCATTCCCAAGAATGGCGTAGGGTCAGGCGAGTTAGTGAAAGTTTCCCGCCCTCCATCGGAAAAATTGCTTCTGCGCTTGAGTCTTCGGATCGCGGCTGCGGCCGCAGCCGTTGTCGCTTTGCTAGTAGGCAGCTGCGCGAAGCATGACGCAGCTGACGAAACAGAGCCCCCCTCCTCCGCTGCTCCGGCTACCGAACCGCTTCCGGTTCCAGCTGAAACTTCGAACACAACCCAGCCACCGGACCCCGATCGCGACAACGAACTCGCGTCGGTGCCTGGTGTAACTCAGCAGGATTTCCAGGGGCAGATGGCACCGGTAATGGCGAAGACGGATCAGATCGACCAGGAATGGAATACCGAGGTTTTCTCTCTGGCCGTGAACGACAAGCTGGAGGAAGTCGCCAAGTGGATCGAGGCTGGTGCAATCGACGGGAAATCCCTGGAGTTGATTTCGCTCAAGACAGTCAGCAGTACGCCCCTCCGGCATCAGCCGCTGACGACGGTGTTTGAAGACAGCCTTACTCAGGTGAATCGGTGGGAACCTTCTTCTACAGATGCTCCCGAATTCATCGTTGGCAGGGAGGCGCTGACCCATCATTTAAGTGGCCTGCTCACGCCGCTGCAGTCGACCACCGAACGGCACGCAAAATTTAAAACTTACCGGGTGGAGCCCTCCGCGGATCGCGTCGCGACCACTGCCCAGTATCAGGCCAGCGGCAGGCAAGGTAAGGGAACCGTGGAGCAGACCGCGACGCTGAACTTTGAATGGACCGTCGAACGACAGCCGCGACTGGTGAAACTGACGATAGACCGTTATGAAGAAATCATCCCCAGCTCAAGCGGCGGACTACGTTTCATTGATCGCGGACCGCAAGCATTCGCCCAGGAGCAAACGTACGCCCAGCAATTAACTCAGGGTGCCGACTTCTGGCGGAAGCGCCTCCAGGCGGATTTTGGCATCGATGTCAACGGGCTTCAGGGAGTGGCTCTGGGGGACGTGGACGGCGATGGATTGGAAGATCTCTATGTTTGTCAACATGGTGGCCTGCCCAACAAGATGTTCCTTCGCAATGCGGATGGAACGCTGCGCGACATCTCTGCTGCATCGGGTACCGATTGGATGGAACTCACGCGCGCAGCCGTGTTCGTCGATCTCGACAATGACGGTGATCAGGATCTGGCGATGACCCAGGGTTGGTATTGGGTTTTGATGGAAAACAACGGCAGCGGAACCTTTTCCAAGCGCGCCGAAACCCGTGGCAACGCCTGGTATTACTCGATCGCTGCTGCTGACTACGACAACGACGGCAAACTCGATCTGTACATCTGCGGACGCAATCCCAGCGCAGAGCAACGCCAATTGGAAGGGTTCCTGGGAACGCCGATCCCCTTTCACGACGCCAACAATGGCGGCCCTAACATTCTGCTTAAAAATGATGGAAACTGGAACTTCTCCGATGTCACCGTGAAGTCCGGAATGGATGTGAACAACCGGCGCTACAGCTATGCCGCGGTCTGGGAAGACTACGACAATGATGGCGATCAGGATCTTTACGTGGCCAACGACTTTGGACGCAATTGCCTCTACAGAAACGACAAAGGAAGATTCAGCGAGATCGCCGCTAAGGCGGGCGTGGAGGACATCTCCGCCGGCATGGGGGTGACATGGGCAGACTTCGATCACGATGGAGACATGGATCTGCACGTGAGCAATATGTTTTCATCGGCGGGAAACCGCATCGCCTACCAGCGCAATTTCCGCGCTTCCGCTGGGGACTCTCGCAGCGCCTACCGTCGGCATGCGCGGGGCAACAGTCTCTTCGCCAACAATGGCAAGGACTCGTTCTCCGATGTCAGCGATCAGGCAGGAATCACGCTGGGGCGATGGGCATGGGGTGCTCGGTTTGCAGATTTCAACAACGATGGCTGGGAGGATCTTTATGTGGCCAATGGCTTCATCACTACCGAAGACACTGGCGACTTGTGAAGTTTCTACTGGCGCCAGGTCGTGGCGCAATCACCCGAGACCGCAGCCCCAGACGCGAACGAACTTGAGCGCTATTTGCTCAACTGGTCAGCGCTCGGACAGATGATCGACGAGGGCCGTTCCTTCAGCGGCTACGAGCGCAACTGTGCGTTTCTGAATGTCGACGGCAAAAGCTTCGCAACGGTGTCCGCGTCCAGTGGGCTCGACCTCATGGACGATGGCCGGGCCGTGGCTACGTGCGACTGGAACTTTGACGGGAAGCTGGACTTTTGGGTCACTAATCGAACTGCCCCGAAAGTGAGGTTGTTGATGAATGAATCCGAACCCACTCCCGATACCGCCGGCTTTGTTGCCCTGCGACCGAAGGGCGGGAACGGAATCAACCGCGACGCCATTGGAGCCCGCATCGAGATCTATCCGGACGCTGGCGGCAAACACTTCATCCGGACGCTGCACGCGGGTGACGGATTCGTGGCGCAGTCCAGCAAGTGGCTGCACTTCGGGCTCGGATCGCTCGCAACCATTGATCGTGTAATCGTTCGCTGGCCTGGGGCATCCGCTGAGCCTTTCACCGGCGTTACACCCGGTGGATTCTTTGAACTGGAGCAAGGCACAGGCACGGCGATGGCCTGGCAACCGCCAACATTTGCGCTCCCAGCCGCTACGCCTGCCACTCCACCTGCGCCAGCGCCGACCGCGATTCGCATGTGGCTCATCGGTCGTGTCCCCTTCCCCAGAGCCGACTACACAGCCTGGGATGGTGCCCGCAAACCCCTGCACCAGCTGCGCGGCAAAGCACTTGCAGTCAACCTGTGGTCCACCACTTGCAACCCATGCCTGGCAGAACTTTCAGAGTGGAAGAATTCAGCATCCCGCTTTGAGGAGGCTGGCATCCAAATGCTGACGCTGGCGGTCGATGGACTGGATCAGGCCAACGCGAATGGCGCTGCGGATGCAGAGAAGCTCGCCGTCAGGCTCCAGCTCCCCTTCCTTACCGGCAACGCCACCAACCAGTTGGTGGAAGCGATGGAGATCATTCACCGGACGTTTGCCGCACTGAAGCAACCCTTGCCAGTGCCCAGCACTTTCCTGCTCGATAGCCAGGGCCGCGTAGCTGCCATCTATCAAGGGCGCACAAGCGTGGATACCTTGGTTAAAGATGTGGCATTGTTAGACCAGCCGATCGAAATGCAACGTGAGCGGGCGGTGCCATTCGCAGGCCGATGGGCATCGCTCCCTTACGAATCAGATCCGGTGCGTGTAGCCCTGACCTATTCAGCCGCAGGCAAACCTGAAGTGGCGATCAGCTACTTGAAAGATGCCCTGGAAGAACCCGAGATATCGCTTTCAGGCGTGCTTTCCGAGGCTGGCATTAAACAATTCAAGATCGACGGACAGGCCATGGTAGGTCAGATGCACCTCGACGCTGGCGATCCAAAAAGTGCGGCAAGCGCCTACGCTGCCCTGTTAAAGATCGCTCCGGAAGCCACAGCCAGCCACCGGGCCATCGGTGAAAATCTGCTCCAGCGAAACCTCGCCGAACCCGCGCTGGCGCACTTAAGCCTGGTGCTCAAATCGACTCCCAACGACGCCAGCCTGCTTTTCAATATCGCCCTGGCCGAGATGGCAACGAAACAACTTGACGCGGCGATCAAACATTTCAAAGAAGCCGTTGCGATCGCCCCGGACGATTTGGCCACTCACTTCCAGCTTGGAAACGCGCTGCTGCAACAGGAGGATATCGAAGACGCAATCGTCCACTATCGCGAAGCGCTGCGCATCGAGCCCAATTGGCCGCTCGCCGCCCATCAGCTTGCTTGGCTCCTCGCCACCCAACCGAACGGTGAATTGCGCAATGGTGAAGAAGCGCTCGTCCTGGCAGAGGCCGTATGTCAGCGAGATGGCGGCGCCAACCCTGTGACACTGCACACCTGGTCGGCGGCGCTCGCAGAGTTGGGAAGGTTCGCCGAGGCCCTGCAGATCAGCACACGTGCAGCACAGATCGCGGGCGATGAGCCGCGCTATGCCAAGTTCCTCGAAAAGATCAATGAAGCCCGTGCCCTTTACCGGAAACGCCAGCCTCTCCGGTCACGATAACGCTTCCCTTACCCTGACCCTAGATTCCCTTTGACAATTCACTCGCGTAGCACAAGGTCGCACTAATCCCAGCATTGATCAGGCAGATTGCCTTCAGTTGCAGGGCGGATTTTTGTAAATCCTGAAACTGTTAACAAACAAGCGACCAGCTCGAAAACGCTGGACA
>JAQCER010000448.1 GCA_027618625.1 Verrucomicrobiota bacterium | reverse complement strand
CATGTAAGACACTTTGTCCAGCTGGGCAAGCCGAATCTTTGCACCAACCTTCTCGCCGTCCAAATCACTGGTGGCGCGCACTCCAGTTTCCCTCAATTTCGCTTCAATGGATTTCGCATAATCATTGTACTTCTCAGAAATTGGAAGAATTCTAACCTGCTCTGGAGTCAACCAGGTAGGAAAATGACCCGCAAAGTGCTCGATCAGCACTCCGACGAAGCGCTCCATCGAGCCAAATGGAGCCCGGTGAATCATAACCGGCCGGTGCGGCTTGTTGTCCGGGCCGATGTAGGAAAGCTCAAATCGCTCGGGCAGATTGTAGTCGACCTGCACCGTGCCCAATTGCCACTCCCGGCCGATCACGTCCTTCACTACGAAGTCAATCTTGGGCCCGTAGAACGCCGCCTCGCCCGGCTCTTCGGTGAACGGCACTCCCAGGGAAGCGGCTGCCTTTCGCAGGGAATTCTCAGCGCGATCCCAGTTGGCCGGATCACCGACGTATTTGCTGGAGTCCGGATCACGCAGACTGACGCGAACACGATAGTCCGTCATTCCAAGTGTCCCGAGCACCTTCTTCACCAGATCGAGACAGCCGAGCACCTCTGCCTCCACTTGATCCTCGGTGCAGAAAAGGTGCGCGTCATCTTGAGTGAAGCTGCGCACCCGGGTCATGCCTCCCAGCTCGCCGCTTTGCTCCCACCGATAGACCGTTCCAAACTCAGCAAGGCGCACCGGGAGGTCGCGATACGACCGATGATCGCTCGCAAAAATCTTGATGTGATGCGGACAGTTCATTGGCTTCAGCAGAAAGCCATCCACTTCACCGGAACGCAGGCGATTGCTCAGCTCGCCACACGAACACCCCTCCTCCGCCAACTTCTGGAGTTCCGCACGATCCACAATGGGCGAGAACTGCGAGTCCTCATAATACGGGAAGTGACCGGATTTGCGATAAAGATCGAGCTTACCAATGTGCGGAGTGAACACCTGCGAGTAGCCCTGGCGATCGAGCTCTTCACCGATAAAGTTCTGCAATTGCTGACGAATCGTGGCACCGTTCGGCAACCACAGCACGAGCCCCTGCCCCACGGTCTCGTCGAAATGGAACAACTTGAGTTCCTTGCCGAGCTTACGATGGTCCCGCTTCTTCGCTTCCTCTACCTTCTCAAGGTGTTCAGCCAGCTCAGTCTTGTTCTTGAAGCATGTTCCGTAGACGCGCTGCAGCTGGGCGTTGTTGGCGTCACCTTTGTAGAATGCGGATGCCACGCTCATCACTTTGAACCCCTTGCAATTCCCAGTGCGGGGCACATGTGGCCCGGCGCAGAGGTCCCAGAAGTCGCCGTTTTTGAAAATCGATATCACCTCCCCTTCCGGAATGTCATTGAGCAAATCGATCTTAAACTTGCTGTCGACATCGCGTTCACTCAACCCACCAAGCCGTCCTGACTTCGCCAGCACGAGCGCCTCATCGCGGGACACCTCCACTTTTTCAAACGGCTGGTTTTCCTTTACGATCTTCGTCATCTCCGCTTCAATCTTCTCGAAATCGTCCGGAGTGATCGAGTGATCGAGCTCCACGTCGTAGTAGAATCCGAACACCGCGTGATCGATCGGCGGCCCGTAGGCAAACTGCGCATTCGGCCAGATTCGCAGAATCGCGGTCGCCATCACGTGCGCGCAAGAGTGCCGCAGGCGCTCAAGGTCGCTCATCTGATTCCGTTCGTCGAGGGTCTTTCTACCGTTGTCGCTCATCTCAAATTGCTAAAAAGCGCTAAAGTATGGCGATTCGAGCACAGTGCAACGCTGTTTTTACAGTCGAACAAGCAGGTGGCCGCTCCCGTCACTTCCCATTTTGTCGCTGCCATTCATCGGCCGATTGACCAAAAATGAGCGAGTCCCAGAATCGCCCGTTGAAACAAGCATCGTCCTTCAAGCGCTCGTCGAGTCGCATCCCGATATTTTCAAGAATACGCATCGACTTCACATTGTCCGCAATGCACCTCGCCCAGATTCGGCGCAGCCTTAACTCGACATAGCCAAAGCGCACCATGGCGCGTGCAGCTTCCGTTGCGTATCCATTTCCCCACTGATCAGGAGAAAGTTCGAAGCCGATATCGCCGTTGTCTGCATCAACGTGATCAAGGCGGAGCCCACAGTTGCCAATCAATTGCCCCGTATCTGCCAGCGTAATCGCCAATTGGAATTTGATGCGCGGACACACCCGCTGCTGTGCCAAAAACATGGCGACGAATTCCTGGCTCGTGGTCTCGCTACACTCCATCGGAGGATAGTAGCACTGGTAGCGTGGATCCGAATGATAGGCCAGCACCGCACTCCAATCACTTTCCACAAAGTCGCGGAGCACAAGGCGTTCAGTGTTTATGGTCATTCTGTACTGGGTCGTTCTGGCGGATGCTCGCTCGTGCTTCAACTGCTTCCTACGGTCGGACTTTCAAGAGGTTACTTTGCATTGATTTCCAAGGCATTGAAGACAGCATTCGCGGGTAGGGCAACCTGAGATCGAAATTTGCTGGCATACTCTTTCTTTCAGGAGACGATGCGGATGTGGATGTGGTATGTCGAAGTGATTGACCATTCCATGTTAGCAAGCCGAGAGGAAATCGAAACGTTCATCCAGGATTTCGAAGCATGCACGCTTCCGAAGCCGAAATGGACACACCACGCCCACCTGGTTGTCGCACTTTGGTACCTTTCCCATCACGACTTTGACGATGCTCTCAACATTGTTCGTCGACGCATCCGTGCCTACAACGCAGCCACTGGCGTCCCGAATTCGGATAACGAAGGATACCACGAAACGCTCACTCGCCTATACTTGCTTGGAGTTGAAGCGCACATCAAGGCGCACCCTGAAACACCCATGCTGGCTTCACTCCCCGCGTTATTGCAGACGCCGCTCAGTGACAAAAGCTGGCCGCTAGGGTACTATTCCAGAGAGCGAATCTCTTCGGTCGTTGCCCGCCGAGACTGGCTCAGTCCCGATCAAGTTCCACCCGACTCCAACCTCGATCTTTCGCGATGGTAACTCACCGGCCCGCCAACCTTGATGACTGTTCACTGCTCGCTGAACTGAACCTTCAGCTCATCCGCGATGAAGGGCATCGCAACCCGATGTCTGTTGAGGAGCTTGAACTCCGGATGCGAAAATGGCTGTCCGGAGGGGGCTACCGTGCAATCCTGTTTGAGTGCGATGCAGCTCCGGTGGCCTATACTCTCTATCGGATCGACTCCGATTCGCAAATATACCTTCGACAGTTCTTCGTGTGCGCAGAAAAGCGACGACAAGGGTTCGGCCGTCAGGCAGTTGAGATGCTGTGTCGCCGTATCTTCCCTGCGAAGACCCGCATTACACTCGATGTTCTGTATGAAAACGAAGTAGGCCGTAGCTTTTGGGTAGCTGCAGGATTTACCGAATACTCCCTCTGTCTTGAGCGATTCACAGACGACGACAAATCGACTTCTTCGCCCTCGCCATGAACGGCAGCCTGCTCTTATCATTGGATCCCAATTTTCTAAGCTTGAACAGTTACCAAATACCCACCCACTCAGTTAAAATATGATTGTATTCGACGTTGATGGAACTTTGATCGGAGGTGAGACGGTTGACTGGGCGAGTTTCGACGCAGCCTTTGAAGAAGTCGCCGGATTTGTTTTGCCGGACGAGTTCTTTACGGGAATCGAGGAAGTGACCGCTACAGCCATCATTCATGAGGCACTCAACGACTTCGCGGTCCACGAGCGTGTTCGCATGGAGCGCGCTGTCAGTGAGGGCTACCTTCGCCGGTTAAAACATGCCCACCAGAACGATTCCGGCTGCTTTCCTGCCAACGAGGGGGCCTTGGTGCTCATTCAACAATTGCAGCAGCATGGCATCCCCATTGCCATTGCTACCGGCGACTGGCGGGATTCCATTGTGTTTAAACTGAGTGCGGCGGGACTTTTTTGGGAGGACATTCCAATGGCCACTTCCTCTGAACACTACAGCAGAGCGGAAATCATCGCTGCCGCCGTCAGCAAAGCAGGCCGATCGCTCGAAGAAGCAGTCTATGTAGGCGACGGGCTGTGGGACTTCCGGGCATGCCAAAAGCTTGGAATCCCGTTCATCGGCGTGGGTGATCGAGGTGAAATGCTCAGAAGCGCGGGAGCCACCCGAGTGCTCAAAAATTTGAGCCCAGCGGAATTCTGGCGTGCACTTGATTCGCTCGGCGATTATCCATTTTCGCCCAACACAAGACGTCCGATCAAATGAGCACGAGCACGAGTCCCAACATGCCAGTCACCCCAGAAGAATTGGTGCAAAAACAACTCGACGCCTA
>JAQCER010000447.1 GCA_027618625.1 Verrucomicrobiota bacterium | reverse complement strand
TCCCCGTCCACCGCCGGTGTAGACGAAGCAAAGGTGTTGAAGCGATGCACCGAATGCGCGGTGAACTTCGCCGCGTATTCCCACAGCTTCTTGCCCTCGGTGCTGTAGCAGAGCACAAAGCGCTCGCTGTCAGCTGCGACCACAGAGGTTAGAAAAATCTTATCGCCGAAAATAACCGGAGACGAATGTCCGATCCCCTTAATCTTGATCGACCAGTCGATGACATCATTGCCAATGTTGAATGGAATCGTCTTCGCATTGCTGATCCCAGTTCCGTTGGGGCCGCGAAAGCGACTCCACTCTTCGCCAGTCGCAGGGTGGATCATCGCCGAGCCAGTCAGTATTGCGAAGCAAGTCGAACCGAGGCGCAAACGGGAGAGGAGTGGCTGATGCAGGAATAACATTAGATTAGAGTGGGCCGTGATGCATTTCCGTCTGCTATAGCGGTGCCGAGAGATCTTTGCCAGCGCAAAAGCCGGTGCTTGCAATGGCGGACGCATATCGGCATCTTCAGCTCATGAAATCCATGAATCGTCGCAATTTCGTCCAATCCTCAGGCCTCGCCCTTGCTGCTGGAGCTGCGTTCGCCCGTATCGGCTCCCCCGCGTCAGCTCACGCAGAGGATGAGAATGAAAAATCCGCACCATCGCCCCCCAGGCCGAATCGCATCGGCGTCTCGACGTATTCGTTCTGGCATTTCAGCGATGACAAGGCGAACAACCGACCGATCGAAAATTGTATCGACCACGCCGCGCGCATGGGGTTTGACGGAGTCGAGATTCTTGAGGTGCAGATGACGGATGAATCGAACGCCTACATGCAGAAGCTCAAGCAGCATGCCTTTGTCAATGGGCTCGATCTCATGGGATTCTCCACCCACCAGGGCTTCGTCTCTCCCGATGCAGAGAAACGGCAGGAGAACATCTACAAGACGATCCGCAGTATCGAGAAAGCGGCCGCGATGGGAATCCCTACGATGAGGATCAACACCGGGCGATGGGGCACGACCAAGAGCTTTGATGACCTGATGGCAAACCGGGGAATCGAACCGCGACTGGAAGGCTACACGGATGATGATGGCTTCAAATGGGTCATCGACTCGCTGGAGAAAATTGTCCCGAAGGCGGAAGCTCTTGGGGTCACGTTAGGCATGGAGAATCACTGGGGACTCGGGCTTACTCCAGAGGGCGTTTTGCGCATCGTCGATGCCATCAATTCCCCGTGGCTGCAAGTGACTCTCGACACGGGCAATTTCCTTGAAGATCCTTACGATCGACTTGCCAAGCTGGCACCCCGGACGGTGCTCCTTCAGTCGAAGACCTACTACGGTGGCGGCAACTGGTACACGCTTGATCTCGACTACGCGCGGATCGCTGCGATCATGAAGGCAGCAAATTTCCGCGGCTACGTGTCGCTTGAGTTCGAAGGAAAAGAGGATCCAATGACGGCCGTGCCTAAGAGTCTGGATCTGTTGCGGAAGCACTTCGGCTGATAGGGGGAATTTCAGAGCAATCACTGCGAGGCGGTGGTGACCGCTGAGATCCGAGCAAGATTCTCGCGGAGCATGGTGCTTCCGGGGAATTGGGTGGCGGCTTTGCGCGCCTCGGTTTCGACGGTCTGGAGCAGTGTCGTCGCACCTTCTTTCACCGTTGCGTGCTGCAGCAGCGGAGCGAGAGACTCGGCCAATCGAGCATCGGCGGGTAACATCTCGGCGGCACGCTGGAGTTGCCGTGAGGTCGCCCAGTTGGATCAGTCCGGCAGCGCGCGTATGGTGGATGCGAAACCGAGCCTCCAGCGTTTCGGCCATCAGGCTGCCGTGTTGTTTTCTTAGCGCAGTGAGCAGTTTCATCTCCCAGAGATCCGCCGCCTTGAGTGGATCCGACTTTTCAAGGAAACGCGCCACGATATCAAAGAAACCGCTTTCAGCCGTCGTGACTTGGGATTGATCGCCGAGATAGAGGAATCGGCATTCTTCAGCGACTTCTTCCATTTTCCCCTGCTCCAGGAGGAACTCGATGAAGCCCAGCCGATCTGAAGTGAGCGGGGCAAGCAACCGGGCCTGAAGTTGACGCGCTGTGCCACCACGAGCATCGCCAGACGCGAGCATCGCCTGGCCCAGTTGATAGAGCAGAATGGGGGATGCTTCGTGGCCTGATGCTTCCAACGCATTTTCAAATGCAGCCACCGCCTCCGCATGACGCCCCGCAACGAAGTGGGCGACGCCAGTGTCCTGAAGTGTCACGATGCGATCGTTGGTGCGAGGTCGCAACAGCGTCGCGGTTTCCAACGACGGCGGGATGATGAACTTGTTTCCCGAGAATGGACAGGTGAACTCAGACCCGGGTGCCTGCCGTCCAATGTCAACGATCCACCCTGCACCGTAGGGGCTGAGGACGGCGTCCGGTCGACCGAGCACCCGTGTGGCCATCGGAAGTGTCGGGACCGCTGGTGCTTTATCTGGTTCGGGTATGTCGACCGCACTGGGTGCATCGGTGAATCCATCCGGCAGCGGCACTCCGTGCAGCGATGCAGTGTAGGCCAGCGTGGTCGTCCAGGTCGATTTGCGGGATCCTTTGAGCGGATTCGCCGCTGCGAATGCAGCAGTGACCAACGGTGTGACTTCCGTACGCGAGGCGGAATCGGGTGCGGACGATCCTAACAATAGTGCAAGCAGTCGCAGGCGCTCTTCGGCCGACGCCGCATCGCTACCGTCCAGCGTCCGCAGATAGTCGAACCAGTTGCGAGCATGCTGGTTTTGTTGACCATACAACGCGAGGAAAATGGAGATCTCAGGGGTGCCAATGGTCAGAGCTTTGAGCGCGTGCTCTTTGGCCAGGGAGTCGAATCCCAATTCTGTCTCGTGGCGAATCGCCTGGTGGAAGCCCAGCCGGTCGGCCGCAAACAAGGCATCCGCAGTGAGCCGACAAATGCGCTCGGCTTCCGCACGCTCCCCCGTCTGCACGCACAATTCGACCAGCGCGTAGGGATAAGTCAGCAGTTCCTGCCGCGTGCTGAGTTTTGCGGTGGCCTTGATGCGATCACAGACAGTCTCGATCCATGGGGAAAAGGGAGGCGCCTGTGCAGCAATTCCCAGTGATTGCAGGGCTTCGCCGACTTTCCACTGTCGGGCGCGGATGCGGAAAGGGTCCATCGCCGTGGCAGAAGTTTTGATCGCACCAGCGAGATCGCCATTGATCATCATCGCTTCGAGGCAGAAAGGTTGTTCCTTCTTGCTCAGCCTTGCCACCCGCTCCAGTGCTCCCAGATTCTCCCGAAATGTATTGTCATCGCCTGAGAGCCTCGCATGCGCAGCGAGAAACCCCAGCAACTCTACCTGATCTGAACTGGTGCCTGCCAACCGTTTTGCAAATTCCGCCGGCGTGAGATCCCCCATCCCGAAGCCTCGCTCTTCTTCGGGCATCGCAAGAGTCTCTGCCAGCAGCGCGGCCAGGTCCGTGTCGCCCCGTGCAACCGCCAGATAGTAAAGTCGGCGACGGTTGAGCGCATCGGGCGCGCTCAACGCAGCCAGACGCGTTGCAGCATCGTCGAGCGTGCCCGTCAGATAGTGAAACCACGCGGCGTAACGCAGGCGATGGCCACAGGATGCAAGCAGGTCGATGAGCCTGCGCGCCTCGTTCAGATCGCCATTGACCAAGATCGCCGGAAGCGCCCGTTCAAGCTGTCCGTCGAGTTGGGCAACCAGATCTGCCCGCGCCTGCCCAGCGCCATCAAGGCCGGTTTCCCCTTTTTGCAGCATCTGAAAAAGGACGGTGGCCTGACTCTCAGGGGCGCTTGAGTGAAATTCTTGAATAAACGCCCAATGTTGCGGGCTCGCATTTGCATCCAATCCGAAGCGGAGCAACTGCAGGACGCGGCGCGCCCGCGCCCGGACTTCGATCTTCGGATGACCAAGCGCCCGCTCAAGGTAAGGTTCCGCCAATTCTCCCGCCTGCCAGAGGGCATGCGATGCGCGCTCGCGATCGGCATAGGTGTCGGCATCCAGTTCTTCAAGAGCGGTTGCGATCTCTACCGGCGGTGCGGCAATTGCTGCTGCTGGCAGTGCCCATGCTGCAATACCCAGAACTGCCCTGAGCAAGAGAGAAACCTCCTGCGAATGCCGGTCCCAATTCAGCGCGCTTATCTTGTATGATGGTAGCGGGCTTTGCTCATGAGCGCAATGTTTCAGTGCGGTTATCCTGTAGAAAGCAGAGGAAGTGGGGTCCGGTTTCCTCTAGCCATCGGGCTCCCCAGCCGCTAGTCTGGGTTATTAAATCTATGGCGCACTTTCCGATTCCAAAGTATTTGAAGTAATCGTTCGTCGCCGCAATGCCGGGCATGGCGTTGATTCT
>JAQCER010000446.1 GCA_027618625.1 Verrucomicrobiota bacterium | reverse complement strand
GAATACCCTCGTGGCCACTGCAGCAGGGATTGGGGACCCAGCTTCGGTCATCAGTATGTGGTATGTCGATGCCCTCTCGACTTGCAGTACTACTGAAAACGTGCCCGGAATCGCAGGGTGTGCAGGAGGGAATGTAAACGTGGTTGAATCTCCTATTGCTGCTGGGGGTTTTGGGGCGGAGTTGATAGCCCATGAATTCGGCCATAATTTGGGCCTTGGCCACACACCCGACGCCCTCGCACCTGCAGGTAACCTGATGGATCCCACTCTCAACGCGAATACCACATTAACTGCAGCTCAGCAAAATGCAATGTTGCTCGACTCAAAAGTGCAGACGGATGGCGGTGGCCGGTTCGTTCAGATCCGGCCGATTATAGTGGCGGCAACACCAGTGCCCGAGCCATCCACAGCGGCGTTGATTTCCCTTTCAGGCCTTCTCCTGCTTGGTCGCCGTTGGCGCTGATGGAACCACCCGTCCGAGTGGCTCCTTTTGTCTCCGCCAAGATCCAGGACCGTTGAATGACGACCCTTTCTTGAAGGGCGAGTTTGATCGCCAGTTTGAGCTTCGCACCGGACTGCAGAAGCGCGATAAGTCTAAGTATATCAACACTAGCGAATCGCACACTGGAGAGTGGGGGGCGGGGAAGGGTGCCATACGAGGCTCCAGATCGCTCCCAAAGATCTTTCCGATCGCTATCGTGGCAGTACTCGGAACGATGCTTCTGATCATCAAGTCCCCCTCTGAGAATCCAGGTGCCGATCAGACGGCGGTTCCAACCGAGGGTGACCACGAAGCAGTGCTCAAAGCGGCTAGGACAGCAGTCGATAAACAACAGCTCGCAATTGCAACCGTGAAGAAGTTTCTGGACGCAGAAAGTGTGGACGAAATGGCCAATTACGTTCTCGAGCGCGACCGAGTCGCTCCATTGATGAAAAAATACTACGAGACACACCCTATTCCCACTTCGGTACACGAGCGCAACATAGCAATTCTTTCGTCTGCCCTGAAGTTCGAAACCTCGAGGCCGTATGTTTGCGCAGTTACATTCAAAGTGGAAAACGTGCCCGATGGTTCTCCGATCGCACTGCGAGACTGTGGCGATCACTTTGAGATCGACTGGGAATGTTACGTCGGCTTCAACGAGGTATCGATTGCCGACTACCTCAAGTACCGGCCCGATGAGCCGGTCCAGTTCCGGTGTATCGTAAAACCGTCTGACTACTACAACTTCGAGTTTGAAGATGAGTCGATATTCCAAGCGTTCGAACTTTCGGTAACTGGGGAATCCGACTATTTGATCGGCTATGCCGAGCGCAGCGGGTTCGAACTTGGGATTGCTAATCGACTGACCGAGCTGATCGGCTCCGCGCCCGCAGGAGTGCCGGTCATCCTTGAGGTGAAACCAGGCTCTCGTGACCACCTTGTGCACATCGTGGAAATGGTAAAGGAACACTGGATCACCGATTAGATTGAGCTCGGTGTTCATTGACAATGTGGGGCGCTGCCTCTTATTGTCACAGCCGACAGATAGTTTCTAAGAACCATGAGTGCTTCACCAATTTACAAATTTGCCGCGATGCCAATCGGGCTGCTAATGGCTGGAGGAACGGGCCTGTGGCCAGCGGCCGGAGAACCTCTTCCCGAGTTCCGATTGAATGACGAAAATGTCAATTCGAGACGCTACGGAGACCAAGTCTCCCCGGCCCAGTACCGGCAGCAGATTTCTGTGTGGTATTTCGGTTCGGCGACGTGAGGTTACTGCCGTGCCCAGTTCGGGTACCTTGAGCAGATGGCGAACTACCTGGCAGCCGCCAGAACCGATTTGTTTTGCTCTGTAATTGGCGTGAATCGAAAGACGGATGCTGCCGGAAATCCGGTCGTCTCGGCGGAACGTGTGTTACCCTGGATCCAGGATACGGGGGACGCAGACGTATGGACGAAATGGAACGTGACTTACCGTGACGTGCGGATCGTCGATGGTTCTGGCGAACTGGTGGACGTTTACAACCTTTCCGCTAACGATCTCGGTGTGCCGGAGAATTGGACAACGCTGGCCCAGATGATCGCAGATGCCGCCGTATTGCCTGACGAAGACAACGATCGCCTGAGTGATCTCTGGGAACTCAGTGAGTTCGGCGATCTAACGACAGCCAGTGGCTCCGAGCCCGACCACCTTATCGCATACGCATTTGGCCAGACGCTGGCTCGCAGAGAACCACAGTTGGAAGTTCGCATGGTAAGAACCGATGAAGGGTTGTACTCTGAGATTGAGTTGATGACGCGCATGGGTTCGGCTGCCGGCCTCACGTACTGGATGGAGATCTCCGCGGACGGCGTCAGTTGGGCACCGCTCGATGTGGTGCCAGAAAATTCCAAGCCAGCAAGGCCTCGCTTTGACGGAACAGCACTGCAAACGCACACATTCCGTTCGCGCTCACTCATTGATCAACCGATTGGCTTTATTCGCGGACGTACCGGATTTACTTCTCAATAGAGAACAGGTATCGACAGCGGAACTCCGAGCCGATGCTTTTGTCGGCCAAATTCCAAGGTCACGCAGGGAGGTTCTTGGGTGAGTCGGATATCGTTGAAGGCCTGCTCCTGTGCTCAGATCCACCGGGAAACGGAACTGTGACGTCGGGTTTGTGTGGGAAAGAATGGCCCGCACCCGGTCCGGGAGATCTCAATCGTCCGCTGTGCGGAAGTAGCGGTCGGCTGCCAGATTGCCAGGGCCTCGGAGCAAAAGAAAGAGGAAGATACAGCCGTAAACGAGAGCCGTTTCCAGCACCGTGACCTCCGTCTGCTGGACTGCGGAATAGCAGAGCAATCCAGCGCAGAATAAAAGCACGGTGGCAGAAAAACGCGTAACGAAGCCGATGGCCAAACCGAGTGTAGCGAGGACTATGAGCACAACAGCCGCTGCGGCAATCCACTGCGCCTGAGGGATGCCTAGCGAGCCAATGGTATCTGCCAGTGCCCATGTTTTCTCGTGCCAGATCGCCGCCCAGCCAGCAGTGGCTTCCGGGATTAGCTTGAAAATCACCAGCACTGTCACTGCGGCCAGTCTCAACAGCAGCAGTGAGATGTCCTCGGCTGTGGTCCCGGGTGTTCGTTGGCTTGAAGGATACATGGAGTGGCAGGGCGCGCCTGCGTGTCGAACGTCGAAATCCTATTCTACCCAGTGTCCGTTTTCACTTGAGATCACTGGCAGGGAATCTCCGTTGGAGAGAATGCCGCTGTAGTCGGTTTTCCCGACAGCACCGCGCATGCGGGTACCCGTCGCGCGCTGCCAGGCGGATGCCATGCTTTCGCCAGTGTGGCATCCGTAGCTGCATATCCGTGGTTCCTTGACAAAAATTCCGCGACGGATGCCACCGAGGTCGCGCTGGTGAAGGAAGCATCGGGATGCACCAAGGATTTCGTTGCTGTAATCAAGAAGGAAACAGAACTTATTCGAGTGTCCGAAGAAGTCGAAGGTCACGATCTTTACCTTACGTCGGCTCATGCCTTTGTTGAAGTAGTTGATCACTTCTTCGGATGTATCGTACCACACCAGACGCACGTTGAGTTGCTTGGCCCGATTCTGGATCGTCTGCAGGTGATTCTGGCCATCCTCCCGCCCGCGCTCGTCGTAGCCTCGCTTGTAGATTAGCCAGGTGATTATGGCTGCGTCACCATGAGCACGGCGCAGCTGCTGCGTGCGGATACGCGCGCTGCTCATGAAGTTGCTCCAGAATTTATCGTGCTGATCCTGGGGGCGCCGGAATCTTTCCCATTTGGTTAAGGATGGCCCGCCGACGAGGATGACGAATTCTTGATTGGCATAGGAAATGCCGTTCTGGGCTCCGCTGGCAATACCACCCGACAGCACCAGTATGGTCCAGATCACCAGTCTTGCAAAAATCAGAGGAGTCTTCATCCGGTAGATCTACCCCAGCAGGTCGCTACCCGCAAGTCGCGGCATCTGACGATCTGACGACGGATTCAAGCTACCATAAGATTGCTTGCGGGGGTGGGGAGTTCGCTCTACACAATCCGTTTGAGATAGCTGTGCCAGCGCAGACATTAGTGTAGGCCGCGAGTTTATGATAAACTTGGAATTCTTCAGGACTTCCAAATAACGAACAATTTACGATGGATAAGCACATTCTTTCAGTCGCCGCCAATGTCGCGAGGGGTCTCGCGATCGATGCCGTTCACGCCTGTAGTTCAGGTCACTTGGGGCTCCCTCTCGGGGCGGCGGAGGTTGGTGCTGTGCTTTTTGGCGAGTCTTTACAGTGCCATCCAGCAGAGCCGCGCTGGATCAATCGCGACCGCTTTGTTCTTTCGGCGGGCCACGGCAGCATGTTCCTATACGGCTGG
>JAQCER010000445.1 GCA_027618625.1 Verrucomicrobiota bacterium | reverse complement strand
CATGGCATTCATATTCCTCTTTGCATCAATAGATTACACGCTCCATCACATTTGAAAACACGCCCTAGCCAAGAGTAGGTTTTTTTAGAATTTTTGACCATCGATAATATTTAATTATAGCTTCCATAAAGTCCGTTCTGAACGAACCGGCCCGAGTGACCTCGACCAGAGAGCTGGCCTCAACAATCCAGCCGCCGCATCACCAACGGAAGCGTGGTGATGTTGGGGTCCAGATTGTTTCCTCGGCTTATGGCATATTCCTGGGAATATGCAGCCAAATAGCGTGAATGGCCTCAAGCAACAGCCTGGATGAATGCCAATGGTGCGCTTCGATCACTCCGGGCGAAACTCACCGATCCGGAGCACTCATTTGGCCAGCGAGGTCTGTATTCTGTATTGCACAATATCACTTATTATTGTGCATCTGCGCGGAGTGGCTAGCATCGGTGGCTGATGCCCAATGCCGATCCCTCGACGCTCCTGGAACAACTGCTTGCCGCCGCCAAGGAGCGGCAACTGGCATCGACCACGTTGGCTGCCTACCTCCGCGCCTGGACGAAATTGCTGACCCACTGCGCCGTCGAAAGCCTCGATCCTGGAGCACTTTCGCGTGACAAGGCCAAGGAACTGTATCAGCAAATGACACGTAAGCGCTCGGCTTCGCACCATCTGCAGGTGAAGGCAGCGCTGTCGTTTTTGTATCGACTGCTCGACCAGACGAATCCTTTTTCCGATTGCCTGGCTCCACGCTTTCGGGCGGAGGCGACGGATATGCAGTTCCTTGAAGCAGAGCAAACCGCGCAAGTGCTGCTGGTTCTGCGCGAGGCGTCTTCCGATTACTTTGGCCATCTGGCGGCGCACCTGGCTGAAGCCTTGTTCTTCACTGCGTGCCGCTTCCATGAGTGGGCCACACTTCCCGCCGGGAAACTCATTCACGAAAACGACGGATCGTTTACGGCAGCCAGACTCAAAGTGAAGGGTGGCAAATTTCGCGACGTGCCCCTGGTGCCGAAACTTTCGGAATCGCTGCAGGAGTGGCACAGCTTTTTAGAAAGCTATCGCGGTGTGCGTCTGCGCAAAGGTGCGGTGGAGTTTGCAAAGAATGGATTGGTGTTTCCGGGACGCGACGGCACGCCGATCAGCAACCAGGCATTCAACCGGCGTCTGGCAACGGCTTGTCGAGCGGCAGGGGGGCCGATCATCACCGCGCACGGGCTGCGGCACAGTGCAGCCAATTTGCTGCTCAACGACAAGGGGCGCAATCTGCGGGAACTACAGGAGCTACTCGGGCATCGCAGCATGGCAACCACAGCACGCTACAGGCACATCGACCGCGAACGTCTGCGCGGAGTGGTGGCGGAACTCGAATTCGACTTCTAACCAATGGCGTCACCAACAGCGATTACGACAAACGGGCGGTGGCCTCGTTCACGTCGTTTGATCTGGTGAGTGCTTTGTTAGAGTCGTCCTTGACGCTCGATGCGGTGGGACTACTGATAGGAATTTTGAAATCTGGAGGTGCGTTCATGGGGGCGGGCGGAGTCGGGGAGGGAGGGGGTTCAGCTGAAGATCGAGTGGCTGAGGGTGTTGGCGCTGTCAGCAAAGGATTCCTGCTCGATACCCATGGACCGCAAGATGGAAAGGTAGAGGTTCGACATCCGTGTCTCGCCGTTTTGCCAGTAGGACCCATGCTTGAGACCCATGTTGGCTCCGCCGGCCACCAACGTCGGCAGGTTGCGCGGATTGTGAGTCGTGCTCGCGCCGCTGCCAAACAACACTATGGTGTTGTCGAGCACGCTGCCGTTCCGGTCCTGATAGCCGTTGAGGCGCTCGAAGAAGTGCGCCAATTGCTGGCTCAGGAACAGATCGTATTTGGCAAACTCCAATTGTCCGTTTTTGTTTTCTGCGTGCGAGAGACTGTGGTGCGTCTGCTCCAATCCCAGTTTGAGCGGGAAGGTATCACTGA
This sequence comes from Verrucomicrobiota bacterium, assembly GCA_027618625.1. GTDB lineage: Bacteria > Verrucomicrobiota > Verrucomicrobiia > Verrucomicrobiales > DEV007 > JAGROY01. The sequence continues at coordinate 2,402 of JAQCER010000445.1, read as the reverse complement.
TGCCCATGCCGTCTTCGCGATTGAGCATAAATGCGACTGAACGCGTAATATCCGCATCGAACGCCAGAGCGATCAGATCGAACATGGTGCGGTAATATTCGGCGGGCTCGCCGTCGCTGGTGACATCGAGATTCAGGTGCGAGTAGTCCTGTTTTTTCAACGGAACATCGATCCAACGCTCGGAGGCAATCAATCGAGATTCAACTTCGTTCAGCGAGGTCAGGTACTGATCCATCCGTTCCCGGTCCGTATGGCCGAGGCGCTGTTGGAGTGATCGCGCGCCCTCGGCCACCGCGTCCACCAATTTGATGCGTCGCTGCAACTGATCGCGCTCCGCAACCAACGACCCCCGGTCGCCGCGGAACAATCGATCAAATACTCGCCGAGGATTGTTTTCCGCGGGAATGGGCCGGCCCTCCAGGCTGAATGAGATCGTGCCTGTTCGGGAAAGGAAGCCCGTCCCGGCGTCGATCGACAATACCAACGAAGGCTGCCGGCAATATTGTTTGGTATGCAGGGCCACGACCTGATCCAGTCCTGCCGAGTTATAGGTCCCGGGTTTCGGATTGTGCAGCGGAGCACCCGTTAGCCACATGTCAGAACAAACGTGGGGGTCGCTCTTCGGACCGCTCGGATGATACAAGCCTCCCATGAAGCTGAGCTGCCTGCGGAAAGGAGAGAGCGGTTCGGTGGATTTGCCGAAAACGAATTCGCCGTTGCTTTCGGCGGCGGGAAACCAGCTCCACTCCTGGAGGCCATGTTCCGTCTTCGGCAGCGACATGCCATTGGCCGTGTAGAGCGCGCAAAAGCGCCGGGGAATCTGGTCGGTCACGACCTCACCCATGGCGTCGAGAACGGGGAGCGCGAGAGTAAATCCTCCCAAGCCCTTGAGAAAGGCGCGGCGATCAAGTCGAAGGGTTGTGCTCATAAGTGTTTAGCGGTGACCGTCACTCTACTTTGCTGACACGGAGAATGCTCAAAACCGTCCACCATGGCGAACTCTATTTTTCCAAGAACATCGGGCTGTGAACAACGAACCGAATCATGTCCTGCACGCGGTAGCCGTTGGCCTTGAGCTTGGCGCCGTGTTCCTTTAGAAACTGAATCTCGCTGTAGGAAAGAGTGCGGCCGGTCGCGTAGGTCACCAGATGCCTGAGGAAACTGAACGCCACCTGATCGATGCGGTCCTGCGCAAGATAACGCTTCAAGTCGTTGACGCCAGCCACCTCCGTTCTGTCCGGCAAGGTGGACCGGGCGTCCACGGCCTGTTGCTTGAGCAGCCCGCCCGCATCGTACTCCTCGAAGGGGATTCCCCACGGATCGATTTTGGAGTGGCAGTTGGCGCAGCCAGGTTGGTTGCGGTGGCGTTCGATTCGCTCACGAAGGGAGAGTTCTTTGGTCTCCTCCTTGAGCGCCGGGACATTGGGCGGTGGATCATCGGGAGGCTCTCCGATGATGCGACGGGCCAGCCATGCTCCGCGTTTGACAGGGTTTGATTCCCGGCCATCCGAGAGTCCGGCCATGATGGCCGCTTGGGTGAGCACGCCGCCCAGATCACGCCGGCCGTGCTGGACGGGCACGAACTGGAAGCCGCTCTCCGTCTGGTCGGCCAGGTCGTAGTACGCGGCCACGACCTCATTCGCGATCACAACGTCGGACTCGATGAGATGGCGCACCGACAAATTGTTCCGAGCCAAGTATTGCACAAACTGCACGGGTTCTTGCCGCAACTGAGCGCGCGTGTCGCGGGTGAGCCTGGGAAACCGGCTGCGGTCTGGTTCGAGGACATCGAACTTGTCGAGAGCCAGCCATTGGGACGTGAACTCGCTGATGAACCTGGAGAAACGCGGATCCTCGATCATCCGTCCCACCTCGGCATCCAATTGATCACGTACCGACCCCGTGGCGGCCAACCGCAACAAGGCGCGGTCCGGTGGCCCATTCCAAAGAAAGTAAGAGAGCTTGGAAGTCAGTTCATAGTCGTCGAGCGGCTCGGGTTCCGGCGTGGCGCTGTTCTCCATCAAGAACAGGAACGGCGGCGAAGTGAGCACGACCTGCAAAACGTCCTTTATGCTTTCCTCGAATTTCAACCCAGTCCGGGAGGATTTCTCGAACACAACCATCAAGGCGGATTCTTCCGCCTCGGTCACGGGGCGCCGGTAGGCGCGAGCCGCGAAATTGCGAATGATCTCGCGCGCGTAGGCTGGCAAATCATCCTTGCGGTCGAAGTCGATGAAGAGGTTCCGATGCGGTGGCGGCGGCCACGATTCGTAGAAGGGCCCCTCGAACTCCACGGATCGGATCAGGAGTCGAGGTATATCGCGACCATCCGTGTACTCGCTGCGCACGCCGATTTCCCGGACACCCGCGAGGTAATTGACGTTCTCCTTTTCGACATCCGG
>JAQCER010000444.1 GCA_027618625.1 Verrucomicrobiota bacterium | reverse complement strand
GGGAGCCGCACTTCTGCTTTGGAACACCAGTGGGAATGATGCGTCATCGTTCCAGGTCGACGTTGAAGTGATCGAGCTTGAAGGTTGTTCGGATTCGCGGGGTTGTCGACCGCACGGCGGAACACTGATTGATATCGATGGGGATGGCGATCTGGATGCCGTGGGCATCGTCACTCATCCGGGTGAGTTCCATATCCTGAATAACCAAAACGGAATCATGGTGGCTGGAGCAAAGCCGTATACCTTCGGCCGGGTGGGAGCGCAGAATGGCGAGCACGGTCAATGGGTGGCCGCTGGTGACGTGGATGGAGACGGGGACACGGATCTCGCCTCGATCGACAATCTCAGCAACGACTTCTGGGTGCACCTCAACGAGGGGAACGGCACCCTGAGAAGGGTGGCGGCGGAGAGCAGGATTCGCGTCGGCAGTGAGCCGCAAAACGTGCTGCTTGGTGATATCGACAATGACGGGGACTTGGACGGCGTCGTCTCCAATCTCGGCGACGGCAGTATTTCGCTCGTCACCGGCCGGGGCGACGGCACCTTTGAAAAACCGAGCTTGAAGATCAAAACCGGCGCCGGCGCGCGGAGCACCGCGATCGCGGATTTCAATGGCGATGGAGCGACCGATATCGTGGTGGCAAATTCCAGCGCACGCACGCTTACGTTGCTCCAGAACGAAGGCGGAGGTAAGTTTCCCGTGGCCGGTGCGATCCTGCGGCTGACTGGAAATCCCAATGGCGTGGCGACCGCCGACCTCGACAAGGACGGCGATCCTGACATCGTCGCCGCCGTGGGCGACCGCCGGAACTGTGCGGTGCTGTTGAATTCGGGAGGCGGAAGTTTTGCCGAGCCGGCATACTATGCTGTCGATGAGGCTGGCGTCTACTCCGTGAGCATCGTCGACTTCAACCTGGACGGGTCACTGGATCTTATCACTGCCAATGAAACGGCGGGGAGTGTCACCATCGTCCTCGGAAAGGGAGAGGGAAGTTTTGGCCCTCCCACGAGCTACTCCGCAGGGCCTGGCGCGGGGCTGCGCGTGGCGCTTCCGGGAGACATTGATGCCGACGGGGACATGGACATCGTAACTTTCAATCGCGGTAACTTTACGTCGACCGTCATCTACAACCGATCCCCCCTCGACGCGCCGGATTACAGGGAGTCCGTGTGCACCGCTGCGGATTTTTTGGCGCTTTCCTCTCGTGCTCCCACTGGAGGAAGTGAGGCGCAGCCTTACATCAAGTTTACCCTTCCCGCGAGCGACCGCGCGGCGCTCGACCTTTTGCTTTTTCAAAATTCGTCGCGCTACCCACTCCATCAGGATTTTCTCTCCCAAACGTTTCCGGCTAACTTCCCAGCCCTCGATGCGACGACTTACGACGCGCTGGTGGGCCGTCGAGACAGTCGCCATTATTTTGTGGGAGCAGTCCGGCTGATTCGCACCTCCGACGGGCCCGTCTACGGTTTCAGCATCTTCGCCCGCTTTGGCGATTCGAAGGAGAAACTCAGCTCCGCGGAGGTCAAAGGCATTCACGACCAGCTTGCAGAGTCTTTTCGACTCGGGCCGTTAGTCTACGCGCCGACATCGCTTGAGGCTGTCGAAGTGGCCCTGGATTGGCAGAGAGGGGATCCCGGCTTCGCGATCTTCATCGAAGGGTCCACGGGCGGTTTCGAGCCCTACACACTGGGCGTTGGCTACGGACGGATCCGCATCCTCACCGCCGAGGAATTCGAAGCGGCCAACGCGAACGGCAGCATTAGCTTTCAGGATATCCTCGTTCTCGAGCGCGCCCCGAGGGATGTCGAAGGCGTCGTCAATGGCATCATCACCGCGGAGCGCCAAGGGGAGTTAAGCCACGTGGCGGTGCGCACCGCCCGGCGGGGGACTCCAAACGCTTACTTTCGGTCCGCGCTGGAAGATTTTGCGCCTCTCGAAGGCAAACTCGTCCGAATTCGCGTGACCGAGGCCGACTACACCGTGACTGAAGTAACCGAGGAACAGGCCGCGGCATTTTGGGAGGCGAACGCCGGCTTCCTCTCGCGGATGCCTTCGCTCGACAGCGCCTTCTCCGGGCTTCCATCGCTTGATTTCATTGGCGCCATGGACCGCGTCGGAGTTGGCGGAGAAGTTCCCGTTGAAGCAATGTTCGGCGGGAAGGCTACGAACCTGGCCAGGCTCCAGACAATTCTAACCGGTGAGTGGAGCCGCTACCGGCAAAACGGATTCGCCGTCCCCATGTCTTACTATCTGGAGTTCATCCGCACGAACAAGATGCCCTCCGCCATTAACGCGGCCCGGGAGGTGACCTACGAGGAGTATCTCGACGAGTTGTTCGCCCATGAGCGCTTCGCCTCCGACTCCCAGTTTCGTTTCAAAACCCTGGCGGACCTGCGGGAACAAATGAGGGATCATAGTCAGGTGAATGAGGACCTTCTGCAGCGCCTCAGGGAACGCGCCCGTGATGTCATGGGCGGGCCCGCGGAGGTGCGCCTGAGGTTTCGCTCCTCATCGAATACCGAGGACGCGATCGAGTTCAACGGCGCCGGTCTCTACGATTCCACCCAGGGCTGTGTCGCCGATGACCTCGATGGGGACGATTCCGGGCCATCGATCTGCGACGAGAGCAACGCCGGAGAGCGTGGCTTCGCGCGCGCCCTGCGACGGGTGTGGTCCAGTCTGTGGAACTTCCGCGCTTACGAAGAGCGCGCCTTCTATCATATTCCCGGCGACCTCCCGGCCATGGGAGTGCTCGTCAGCGGGGCCTATGTCGCAGAAATGGCCAACGGCGTTGCGTTCACCGGCAACCCGAGCAACCGGCATGATCCGCGCTATGTCATTTCCGTGCAGAAAGGCGACAGCAGCGTGGTCAGCCCTGAACCGGGCGCCGTCCCGGAGAAAAACGTCCTCGAGATGGGCGACAATGGCGAAGTGGTCGGCATCATCCGCGCGGTATCCTCTAGTCTCGTTGCACCCGGCGAGTTCGTTCTTTCCGACAGCGAACTCAGGGAACTGGGCGCCCTCATGTGGCACATCGACAGTGCGTTCCCCGTCGATCCGGGAGTCCACAACCGCGAGGACGTCATCCTTGACATGGAATTCAAGAAGGAGGCCAGTGGCGACCTGGCCATCAAGCAGGTGCGGCCTTTCCTGCTCGTGGAACGCGGTCCCGCTCCGCCCACATTCGCGCTCGAGATCCCTGCCGGTTCGGTGCTCTGCGCCACCTTTAGCGACCCCAGTCTGTCGCGCACCGTGTTTGATGAGTTTGAACTCAAGGCGGAGCTGCACCTCGCCAGCGGTGTCGTCGCACTGCCCACGGCCATCGATCGCTTCTCTGGAAACCTCGTCGAAGCGTTCGTTCTTGGCCGGGATCGGCGAATCGCGACTCCTTCGGGGCCGGGAACATTTTCATTCGACAAAGTCCCCGGTGACGAAGAGGGCCTGCTCATCTACCGCTTCGACTACGAACAACGGCTGGCCTTTCCCGATGGCGAGACCGTGGATGTCACTCTCTCGCTGCTCGATTTCCACACGCGGGACGGGGTGGTCGTCGACAACACGGTGACCCTCGACGAGGCATATCTCATCGATCAACTTTCGCTTCAGACGCGATTTCAACATCGGGGAGAAACGGTGACCAATTATTATGGCTCCTGCGAACTCACGCTCCTCCAAAGGTGGGAAATTCGCGCTGAACTGGAAGATGGCACGGTGGTCGTCCTTGATGAGCGTTTCCGCAACGAGCCCTTCGGCGACTTCCAGCCGGCAGCGCTGGTTGGAGCCACGATCGAAATCGCCGGACAACGCCGAATCGTCACCGATTACTGGAATCTCATCTACAAAGCCACGCGCCATAACGAGCATCTGGAACACATGATCGTCCTCGATCCTCCGGTTGAAATTCCCGGACTCTTGCCGCCGGTCTTCGCCCTGCAACTGATCGCACCAGACGAACACACCACCGCGGAAGCCGTCTATCGCGACGCGAACCTTCAGGAAATCGCCAGAGTTGGAGTCAAGTCCTACCTGCGGAGCGAATCGACTCACGGTGGTGGCGGAAGCGGCGCCTTCCCTGTGCTCGAGCCGGCCCTCGAACCCCTCGCTGTCGATGGCACAACGAACACCTATCTGACGATTTCCTTCGAGAAAGGCACCGATGATCATACGACCTACACTGTTGAAAGCTCAAGTGATCTTGTGATCTGGCAAGCCGATGCCGAGCGGGTTTCCCATCGCGTCAACGGCGACGGAACCACCACGGAAACGTGGCGCACGGCTTCCCCGGTTGATTCCGATCGCAGCGACGTCCTCTTTCTTCGCCTGAGGGGAAATGAGTAATGAGACCATCGCCCCAGCCGCTGATGCTCCTCCTGA
>JAQCER010000443.1 GCA_027618625.1 Verrucomicrobiota bacterium | reverse complement strand
AGTTCACCAGAAAAATTTGCAGTGAAGCGCGCGACCTTTTCCTTCGGCAACTGGAATCCGGTGTCGCTCATTTCGAGCGGTTCGAAGATACGTTCGCGAAAAAAGACATCGAGCGCCTTGCCCGATGCTTTCTCAATGACCGCGCCGAGTACATCCGTGGCGACACTATAGGTCCAGGCCGTGCCTGGTTGGAAGAGCAGGGGAATTTCGCCAACTCTTTCGACAAGTTTATCGAGCGTGCCGCTCATCACTCCTTTAACCTCGTATCGCCTGTCCACGGAGCTTGTGCCCCCGCCGTAAGAAAGCCCGGCTGTGTGCCGGAGCAGGTCGCGCACCGTCGGTTCCGGATCGGCTTTCATGTTCCCGCCTTCATTGAATACTTCGATGCCAGTAAACGGCGAAAGATACTTCGAGACGGGTGCGTCGAGTTCAAGCTTTCCTTCCTCAACCAGCAGCATCGCAGAGGCAGAGGTGATGGCCTTGGTCATGGAAAAGATGCGGAAAATCGCGTCGGTCGTCATCGGTTTACCAGACTCGATGTCGGCCATCCCGAAGGCTTTGAAATACGCCAGCTCGCCATGCCGAGTGACCACCACCACGCAACCAGCGATCTTTTTATCGGCAATCAATTGCTGGAGTGCTGCATCGACAGCAGTCAGCTTTTCCGCTGACATTCCTACCGACTCTGGCTGTACGGATGGAATCTCCTTCGCTGGCGAGAAGACGGACAGCGCGAGGATAACGAACAAACTGTTGCAGAGCGAGGCTTTCATGGCAGGGACGCTGGCGGGAGGCATCCGATCGGTCAAGATATTCACGAGGGTTGGGTGTGAATGATTCCAATTGGACAAAGATCGGGCCGAAGGCTCGCAAGCTCGAAGCGCAGGGCTGCAGCCCCGTGCGAGATTGCCCATCATCATCATTCACACCCACGAAGACTTGAAATCATCGGGATTCGGAGTGAAGAATAACGCATATGCTGCCCATCTGGCTCAAATACCTCATTACCGCCGGCATCATTGTTGGTGTTTCGGAACTGGCGAAACGTGCCGACCGACTGGGAGCGGCAGTAGGAGCCTTGCCATGGATGACAACGCTGGTGCTGGTCTGGCTCTATGTGGAAAAGCAGCCGTCTGCAAAAATCGAGAACCACGCCTGGTATACCTTCTGGTATGTTTTGCCGACAATGCCCATGTTCCTGCTCATTCCTTGGCTTCTGAAGAAGGGAATGGATTTCCCGCTGGTCATGGTTCTGGCAGCGCTCCTGACGGTGGCCGCATTTTTCATCACCGCTGCCATCGTGCGAAAATTCGGGATTGATCTGTATTGATCAGGCTTAATCAAGCGCTGGTGCCCCTGTCCCTGTATCCGGGAGCTTCTTCGTTGCTATAATGACAGAAACGGTATTGTGGGATGCAACCGACCCCACTATCGTAACACGCAATGCCGCGATCCCCCGAACAGTTGATCCCCAGCCTTGAACTTTCGTGCCTCGGCGGCATCGTATGCGCAGGTCTCTTATTCCCAGCAAATTGCGCGCTCGCCCAGGATGGGCCAATCGGCATCGGGATCCTTGAGCTAGTCGAAAACTACTGCGTCGACTGCCACAATGCAGATAAAAAGAGGGGCGAGTTCGACCTTGAGAGTATTCTGGGAGAGGACATCGCGATGCATTCGGACGTTTGGGAAGGGGTGGTGACCCGAATGCAGGCTCGGCAGATGCCGCCGCCGGATCGTAAGCGTCCAACGGAGGAAACCTATGATCTCGCGCTTGGACACTTGGTCGGAATCCTCGATGCCCAAGCTGTATCCGATCCCAAGCCCGGCCGCGTTGAGACGTTCAGGCGGCTCAATCGCACGGAATATCAGAACGCAATTCGCGACCTGGTTGGAGTTGAAATCGATGCTGCGGCATTCCTTCCAAAGGATGAAGAAAGTCACGGCTTTGACAACATCACTGTCTCCACTCTTTCTCCGGCGCTTCTGGATCGCTACATTTCGGCAGCGCAAAAAGTCAGCCGTGTGGCGATTGGAGCGACGTCGACCAAACTCGGAGGCGAGACGTTTCGAATTCGTCCAGATGTGACGCAGGAGAAGCACGTCGATGGACTCCCGATCGGCACGCGCGGAGGTGGCATCTTCGCCTACACCTTTCCTCAAGATGGCGAATACGAAATCGAAGTCCTGCTCGCCAGAGACCGCAACGAGCACGTCGAAGGAATGCATGGGAAGCACCAGATGGAGATCCTGATTGATCGAAAGCCGATCGAACGATTCACCATCAAGGGGCCGGACGCAGATCAGGATCACAGCAAGATCGACAAGCACCTCAAACTGAAAACATTTGTTGAAGCTGGCCTGCACAAAGTGGGAGTGACGTTCGTGCAGGAAGGTTCCTCGCTGCTGGAGAATAAACGGCAGCCATTCGAAGCGAGTTACAACATGCACAGGCACCCACGTCGTGGACCAGCCGTGTATCAGGTGTCAATCACTGGCCCCTACAATGCAAAGGGAGCGCATGAGACCGCGAGCAGAGAAAAAATCTTCATCAAGACGCCTGGCAGCAGGGCGGAGGATGAATCCACTGCTCGATTGATTTTGGCAAACCTGATGAAGCGCGCCTTTCGACGACCCATCGAAGAATATGAATTGGAAAAGCCGATGGGATTCTACGCGGAAGGTGCAGAGCAGGGCGGATTCGAAGCTGGCATTGAGAATGCGCTCAATGCGATCCTCGTAAATCCAGAGTTTCTGTTTCGAGTGGAACGTGAGCCGCGCAACTCAGAGGCGGCACCGGGAAAGGCTTACGCAATCAGCGGCGTCGAACTGGCGAGCAGGTTGTCGTTTTTTCTCTGGAGCAGCCTGCCGGACGAGGAACTGCTCGACCTGGCGATCGCTGGCAGGCTGAGTGAGCCTGAGGTGCTCGAGCGGCAAGTATTGCGCATGTTGCGTGATGAACGATCGATCAACCTTGTGAACAATTTTGCCAGTCAGTGGCTGCATCTGCGTAACCTCGAATCTGTCACGCCGGACCTGCGCCTGTTCCCGGACTTTGACGACAATTTGCGGCAGGCGTTCAGCAAAGAAACCGAGCTCTTTGTTGCAAGCATTCTGCGTGAAGACCGCAGTGTCATGGATCTGATCAAGGCCGACTACACATTTCTCAATGAACGCCTGGCCCGCCACTACGGCATTTCCAATGTTGTCGGTAGCCGCTTTCGGCGGGTCACAGTCGATCCCGAACACCATCGCGGCGGTCTGCTCAGACAGGGCAGCATCCTTACCGTCACCTCGTATGCAACCCGCACATCGCCGGTGATCCGCGGAAACTGGGTGCTCGAAAATATCATCGGCACTCCCCCGCCACCACCACCGCCGAACATTCCTGCGCTGGATGACAACAAGGTCGCCGCCGGACTCTCCATGCGCGAGCGGCTGGCGACGCATCGGGCGAATCCCGCGTGTGCCAGTTGCCACGACCTCATGGATCCGGTTGGCTTTGCGCTGGAGAACTTCGATGCCGTCGGCCGTTGGCGGGAATTCGAAAATGGTGCCGCCATCGATGTCTCGGGTGGCCTGCCGGACGGCAATGTCTTTGTCGGCGTCACCAATCTGGAAAACGGCCTGCTTAAGCGTCCGGAGTTGTTTGTGAATACGCTCAGCGCGAAATTGCTGACCTTTGCGCTTGGCCGGGGCATCGAAGCCTCAGATGCACCAGCGATCCGCCGGATCGTGCGGGAAGCAAAAGCGGATGAATATCGTCTCTCGTCAATCATCCTCGGCGTCACGCGGAGCATCCCATTTCGGATGAGAGAAATGTCGAAATCGGAGCGACAACCGAACGAAAACGGCTAGAATAAACCCTGTCATGAGCTTCATCACCCGAAAATCGTTACCCCGGAGAACGTTCATCAAAGGAGTCGGCGCTTCCTTCGCCCTACCCCTACTGGACGCGATGATCCCTGCAGCCACTGCGGAACCCAGGATAGCAGCTATCGGTGCTCGAAGACTCGGCTACGTGTTCATGCCGATGGGCTGCGACGAATCCCGCTGGACGCCGCGGAGTGAGGGCACGCTCGAAAAGCTTTCACCCATACTCGATTCGCTGGCACCGGTGAAGGACAAGACGACCGTATTCACGAACATGGAACTGAGGCCGGCATATCCAGGTTCGCACGCCACGTCGAACTCATCCTTCCTCAGCGCGGCCAAGGCCAAGGTGACCGAGAGCACCGACTACTACCTCGGCACCACGGCCGATCAGGTCGCGGCAAAGCAGATCGGACAGCAGACGCAGCTGCCGTCGCTGGAACTGGCAATGGATCTCCTGCAGACCGTGGGTCAATGCGATAACGGCTACGCCTGTGTCTATCAGAACA
>JAQCER010000442.1 GCA_027618625.1 Verrucomicrobiota bacterium | reverse complement strand
GGGTTTGATTTAAAGTGGTGGTCAGTTGAGCGAAGCCCAGTAGGCGTCCCAGCAACCCTCGTTGGCACGCATGGTGCGTAGATTGAGCATGGCCCTGGCGTTGTTGCGCAACCACCAGGCTCCCGGAATTTTCAGTCGCTCATGGATCACGGAACGGTGCTTACCTCCGACTGCTCCACTTCCGATGGGCAGGTCGGCGGCGCGTGCCGATGCATAGTCGAGCTGGAGCACTCGGGCTTCAAGATAGTCGTGCGCACGATCCACCGGGGACTTGGCTTCGCCGGTCAGTGGCACTGGCGAGCGATGCGCTTTGAGCTCTTCGATCACGCGCTCTTGGCGTCCTTCGAGCAGGTTCCCTTTTTGCTCTTTGATCCATTGATCGGGCGACTGCGGATTGCACCCAGGGGCGGCGTCACTCAAATACTCGCCGACATGGTAGTAGTCGATGAGGTAGTTGCCGTCGCTTCCAAATGCAGTGTCGAATTCTTCTTTAATCCAACGGGCTCCGTCCCCGACTCCATGCACTTTGACCTGGCCGCTGGTATAACCTGCGGCTTTGGCTGTTTGCTGCCAGAGCAGGCCTGCTTCGAACCGGTCGCCCAGCAGGGCTCCATGCACTGCGCTGGTTTGCCCCGGCACGTAGACCACAGACAGCCGCGCTTCTCCCCAGTGAAGGTTGCGATTTTTGCGCGCGTCGGCTTTTTGCGCAGTGCCACTCTTATCTGTATCAGCTTTACCCGTTGTTATCAGTGGAATCATCGTTCCATCCAACTCTGCGACTAACTGCTCGGGTTTTTGTGTCTGTGGCGGCTCTGCTGGCAACATGTAATCCGCACACGCTTTGCCGTGTTGCAAACTCAAGTTGCGCAGGCGGCTGGGATCAAGATCGAAGCCGTAGTGGGTCATGAGTTTTGCCGATGCCTTGCCGAAAGGGTGATCGGAGGTGAAGTCGATGGCGGCTCTCTGCACTCCCAGTGCCAGGCCGCGGCAGCAAATGCGGGCACGCTCCAGAAATGGACGCCACAGTTTCTGCCCGCGCCGCCCGTCCTGCAGTTCAATCTCGATCAGGCTGACGAGGCCGAATCGACCGTACCAAACGAAGTATTTTCTTCGATGGATGATAAGATTTGGGTTGAGTCGGCAGGCTTCTTCTTTGGCTCGGTCGTGAGTAGTCTGGCTCCATGCGCAGAGCACCTCGTTGCCAAGCTCACGCATGAGTTCGACAGTTTGATCTTCGACTTGATGCGCATCCGGTGCGCCATCGAGCGAATCGTCCGCCACGTCGAGCATCCTTGCGACTAGAGGAATCAGATTTGGATGCTTCGCGAGTCGGGCTTCAAGCTGCGAAACGGATGATTTTGTGTCGGTGTTAGCTGTGATGTTTTTGGGTGGTGATGGAGTATCCATCCTCTCTCAATATGCACATATTCCAAAAGGTCCACAATTATCATAATAAAACTGAGCACCTCTCTGCCCACCACTTTTAATCACACCCGGATGACGAGCGGGCAATTACCCCGCCGGTGCCCGGGGATGCAGGCTCAAAAAGCGCGAGGAGCCGCCGCAAAAAGACCGACATCTTCCCCGAGAACCTAAAGGTGGTGATTGATCAAGTGATCATTCCCGATGCGGTGGCAGCGAATCCGGACGACTGAAAAGAAATCGGCGAAGAACACCACGACGAGCTGGAAGTGACCCGCGCACAGTTGTTCTGGCGGCGAACAGTGAGCAAGAAATTCGCCAGCAGGAGCGACCGGACACAGCCACCGGTGATCGCCCCGGCGCCGGCACCCAGTCTGCCGGGCACCTTTTGCGGGCCCAGCCTTGCAGCGCAGATCGTGGTCGACAAGTTCTGCGATCATCTTCCGCACTGTCGCCAGTCGACCCGGCTGTTTCGCCTGCACGGCGTGCATATAGGCCGACAAACCCTCAACGCCTGGAGCCACGCTCTGCCATCAGTCGCAACCTTAGGGACCCGGCCGGAAATGAACAGCCCAATAATGCCCCGGACTTTTGCCGCAGCCTGATGATCTGGTCGCGCTGGTGATCCTGCCTGGGCTCACTGTGGTGAACCATGTCAGTGCGATGCCGTGGATGATCTGGGTGTCCGAATCCACATCGCTGCCTTGCGCTGGTAAGAGGTGCGGAAAAACTATTCCCATTCAGTCGAAACGGAGCGGAATTTCCTGAACTTCGCCTCGATCTCTTCCTTGTGGGCCTTGAAGTAAATGGCGCCGGTGACCAGGGTAATGCCGATGAGCAGCACCATGCTTCCGATGATCGTCATCCTCAGCCCGCGGTCCAAGCTGACAAGTTCCCGGTAAGCAAGGGAGCACAAATCGACGATAAGCCCGGAAAACCCGAGCACAAGATAGAGGCGGATCTTCAGCCATCCGCCAAGTCCCATCGTCGCGAGGCAGAGGAGCACCATGGTGAGGTGAAACACTACGGGATGGCTTGGATCGGCGATGGCATAATAGCCGGAGCTCCCTAACATACCCATTAACGCTACGAGCCGGACGGCGGTGCGGGTTTCCTTCTGAATATGCTCGTGGAAGAGTTGCAGAAGCACGAGGATTCCGGCCCCGGTTGGGATCACGAAGGCCTGAACGGTTCTGATTTCCAGCTTTGTCCAGAAAGCCAGCAGGACAAAGGCGACAAAGCCGAGTGTCGCCACAGCATTGTAGGGTGAATCCTTTCCACCTCTGCCGAGATAGGCGAAAATCAGGCTGTTGAGGCCGACAACGATCAACGAAATGTCAGGACCCAGGTCGTGGATGAGAATCCAGGCGACAGCCATTACCGGCATGACACACAGGGTGATCATGGACGGAACCCTTGCGTTTCGAGCACCGCGGTCGATCAGCAGTTTCGCCCCGGCCAACGCGAGTGAACCCAGCACGCTGGCCCAGACATCGTACTCGTAGCTCCAGTCCCCCAGTGTGAGCATCAACTGCTGCCGCACCATCACAACGGCACCAATCGCGGACGCTTGGGCAAGGAAGGCGGGTAAGAAGGACGTCGTCTCCCTGATCCGCAAATACCAGCCGGCAGCAATCGCGATCCAGAGCCCAACGCCGGTGGCAAGTTCTATTGCCTCATAGGGCTCGCCAAGGCGGGCCGCAAGGATGACGCCCAGGCCCAGGATTGCGGGACTGATCCAAAGGGCCCCGTTCAGGATCTGCCGGCCGTGTGAGGCGAAGAGAAACAGAACGTGATCCAACATCCGCGGATTGGACCGTTCCTTCAATAGATAGCGTTCCGCGGACCGGTCTTGGAACTGGCTGCCCAAGAACGCAATACCGAGCATTGCCCCGGCCGCACAGAATAATGGCCAGGCGTCGTTGACGGCAATCCATCCGACCTCGGGAACCCGGGTCTGGCTCCAGTAAGCAAGCCAGACGGGGACGCACGCGAGACCTGCCGCACCGATCCCATCCTCTGCTGATTCGGGACGCCGTGTTTTCCTGGGATTCAAAGCGACTAGAATCGCTCCGGCGGTCATGGCAACCAGCCCGGTAGTCGAAGATGGATGGTGGTAGATCACATGCCCGAAAGCGGTGAGCATTAGGATCGATGCCAACGGCTTGCCCTCCTTGCCCTCAAGATTCCTGGCGTAGCGGTCGTAGACGAAGACTTTGAGGGCCCAGAGTGCCAGAAGCGCCCAAATGACTTGATCCTTGTCGAGAAAGCTTTCGACTACGAATCCGGCGTGCAGCGCGAGGAAGACTTCGACGAACACCAGCCAGAAATAGAGCTTGCTTCGACGGATAATCCCCTGATGGAGGAAAATACTCGCGGCTCCTGCGATCATGGGCGCCACCGCGAGAGGTTCACTTTCGAATTCCAAGAGGCCCCAGACCACGGCACCATGGACCAGGGCAAGGATGCAGTATCCCCATGCCCTGCGAAGGGCAAACCAGTGCGCGCCGTCGATTCCACCGAGGCGCTGTACTCCCGTTCTGATCGGTGATTGTTGCGCGCTGGCCACGATCCAGAAGTGTCCCAATCCGACTGCTGCCCAAGCCGCTGCAACCGGGTTGGTGAAGGGACTCATGCCCGGTAGCCATGTGAGGCCAAAATAGCTTCCGAGGATCAACCCAAGTCCTCCGTGGAAGGCCAGCCATTCGGTGCCACCAAGGGCATGGAGCCGCAACAACACCAGGGATAGCAGAACCACAATCGGCGCATTGTAGTGATAGTGCATCGTGTCCACCGCAGGGTCGGGGAACAACACCAGTTGGAATGCTCCTCGAAACACGTAGAGCGCGAGCATCAGGAAGGCTAGAACGGTAGCGGTGGTCTTATAGCGATCCGCGGTATCCGCATGGCGCCGCCACGCAAATTCAGCGTTTGCGAAGAAGTAGAAAACCGGAATGGCA
>JAQCER010000441.1 GCA_027618625.1 Verrucomicrobiota bacterium | reverse complement strand
CACCCGCCGGCCGACTCTCAACGGGTCGGTGCCACTGAAAGCCTATGGCGCCGCCTGGGGCGACGGCACCGAGATTGCCAAAGTCGAGGTTCGCCTGAACGACGGCGAGTGGCGCCCGGCAACGCTGGACCCGGAACCGATCAGTCAGTTTTGCTGGCGTTTCTTTTCAATCGATCTCGGAACCGTCCCTCCCGGAAAACACACCCTCACGTCACGTGCGATCGACGCTCAGGGCAGAATTCAACCAGCCGAGGACGACGATGCGATCGCTCTGAAAAAGACCTATTGGGAAGCCAACCAGCAATGGCCCAGAAATATCGAGATTGAGGCTTAACCCATCTGAAACTGGGGTTCGCTTACTTGATTCGGTCGCGCGCTCGTTCGCTGTGAAGTGTTTCAGTCCCTTCGGAAAAAGAGAAAAGCCCGAGGCGCCAATCATGATGATTCGTCCATCATTGTTCGACGTAAGCTCGGAGCGTGGGAATGAGACTGGCTCCAAATGCGCGGGCGTCGTCGGGAGTGAGAGTTTTTTTGCCGACGTTGGCGTAAGGAATCTCGAACGCGGACGACAACCGAATGCCTTCTAGTTCATCGGCCCATTGAAAGAAGGATTTTCCTTCCGTATAAGACTGTGGAATGTTCCACCCTTGACCGAATGGCATATTGTCCGATGAATTGAAGGGGAGAGCCAGATCGGGGCGGGCCTCAAGAAGGAGGCTGAAAATCCTTTGCTCATTCCAGATCTTCCGATGCGAGCTGCCGACGAGATATATTGCCTGCTCCCTGATATACGGAGAGTGCAGATCGAACGCCACCTTGAGCCTCCCATCGGACCATTTGGGCACAAACTGGCGCAGCGCGCCGACGGACGAATAGAGGCTTTTTCCCGAGTAGTCCCGGCAATGATCCCAGGGTTCGCGGCCCTTGCCCTGATCGCCATCTTCGACGCCGTCCTTGTCCATGAACGGAACGACGAGCACTTCAGCCTTCTCTCGGAACCACTTGCCATCCTCGGTTTCTGCCAATAGGGCCGCCATCATGCCCTCCACAACATAGCTCGCTGTGGATTCACAGGCATGGTGGCGACAGGTTATGAGCACACGGAAAGTCGGATGGCCGTCTAGTTTCCCAATATGGATGCGTTCAACAGAGCGTCCCTTTCGGGTCTTACACAGTTCACGAATCGCGAGATACCGGTTTCCATCGTGCTGCGCCAGGAAACGTTTCAGGTCTGTTTCCTGGTAGGGTAGCGAAAACGCGAACCGCACTGTTTTGGCATCAGGAGCGAAAGCATAACTAAATGACGCGCCTTCGACGGCCTCCATCCCCAGCCACGACCACGTGCGACCCTCGTCCAGACTCACCGCCGGTCCACGATTACCAATGACATTCCTGTTTGTGAAGCGAAACTTCAGTGTCCGCCCTTCCGAACCACGCACCCGGAAATTCCAATAGAACCACCATCGCTTTGTATCACGGAGGTCCTGTTGAAGATCAACCACTCCCTCCGTGATCTGTCCCACAATGATGTTGCCTCCGGGATAGTTCGCATCAACCGTCACGTCGGCCCAGGAGCTATTGCCGCACAAACACAGTAGCGCGATTGCCATGGGGCCAACTACGGCTTTTATCATCACGTTTCGCGTTTCTGACATTGCCTTTGCCTGCTCAGCGAATGTGACGGTCAGCGATCTGGATGCAGCGGAGCGGAGTTCGGATTCGCTGGACCATTTGGGTCGCCGTCCTGGATCGCGTTGGGAGGTGGATCGAAGCGCGGGTCGCCAGCTTGTCGCTGCTGCAGGGCACGCGCCATCGCGGCGACATCGAAACCATATCGTTCAGCCAAAGCTCGCTTGTGTCGGCGAATCTCGGAAATCACCGGATCGCAAACTGAATGCTGTGTGTCAATCGTCTTCATCGTTCTGCAACAATTCCTCTGGGCTGCACAAGACAGGCAAGGAAAATCCAGCGTCGGCTACCGCCCTCCGCATTCGAGCACGCAAAAAAGGATTGGCAATGTGCTTAAAATTCCAGGTCACAAGGTAATCGATTCGGTGAACTGACGCCACGGCAATGTGAATTGAATCAGACGCTGCCTTGGCAGGGACAATCTGCTCGGAAACCAGCTTTACCGCTAGCGCGACGACATCGTCCGTGACCGCGAGGAGTGGAACCAACTTTAGAAGGTCAAGTCGTGCATCCGCCATCTCGCGTTCACCTTGCCCGGCTTCTTCCAAGGTCTCGAGCGACGTGAAAAGAGTGAACCCGGAGCATCCTCCATCCCACCATTCACGCGTGCTTGCCTGACGGGCAGCCTGAATCAGGCTATCGGACGGCCGCGCCACGTAATAACTGGGCACTGTGGTTTCTATGTAAGCCGTCGCCATGATCTTGGTTTATGCATGCATTGGCGAACGGAAAAGTGAGCGAGATCGACCCGGATTCCGATTCGGCTCCGACGCCGCTCTCAACCGATGAGCATCATATCACGCTCGTCAACATCGGGGCGTGGGCGGCCTGCGCTCGACCGTCTTGGTAGCCGGTCCTCCTCCCCGTCCCAAGTAATCAGTCAAACCGCGCAGCGAGTGTCGCGGTTCAAGGCGGGACAAAATCATAATTTGACAGAATCATGTGCGGCGACGGAGCTGACTGGCTTGGTCAGTAGCGTCAACTCGCGCGCCGCCCCCTCAGTCAGCTCAAGAAAGCTCTTACCCCTTTGCGAAATCATTGTGACTGTGCCCGACATGAAAAAACGGGTCCGGCGCCACGACCACGCCGCGAAAGTTCCGCAGACCTGCTCGCTCTCGCATGATTCTGTCAGAGAATGATTCTGTCAAAATCTTCACGGAACCCGTCGGGATCGTTTGAGATCTTGACGAAGAAGTTCCGGCGCTTTTTCTCTGCGGCTACCGCCAAGTGGAGCGACAGCGAAACCGTCATTCGCTGCGTCGACTTGTTGGGGCATTATTCGGAGGCAGCTGGAATCGGCCCGCTACAATGCCAGGAACACTGATGTCCTCGTCCAACTCATCCCAGCGCAACGCATGTCCGTTGACTTCAAGCTGAACGTTCGCGATTTGCTCTTCGGTGGCAGTGCTGAGAATCCGGAAACGGTCGGCTGGAAAGCCGATAATCCAGCCGTCGTGAAGCTCGACGTAAACGGTTCGACCCTCTGTCCAGACTCGAATCGCTACCGGCTCGATCTCCAGCTTCGTATCATCGGTTGTGGTATTCATGGAAAGTCGTCAGGAGGTGCAAGCGATGCTCAAATACCAATTGCTCAATGCTCCTCAAGTCGTGGGGGCGAACTCCACGGTTGCGGGCCAAGCGGATCGTCGGCTCCAGCCAGAACTTGGCACTCTCCTCTTCACTGTCCGCATAAATGTGGGCAGTTCATTCGGTTCGTGGCTGAAAAAATAAAAAGTATACAGGCCAACCCGCAGTACAGTCGGCATCCTCCGATCTTTCCAAACGAAGCGTAAGAGGCAACGCTATTTTGGACCATCAAGGTAGGACTGCCCGATGGCGGGCAACCCCCTCGCAGATCCCTGCGTGCGGTTTTCCCGCACAGGGCTCTTCTGAGCAATCGCGCAGTGGATTAGGTCGGTTGTTGTTCATGACCCGCCGGCTGGCTCGTCATCTGGCACACTTAAGGAAATCAAAATGAATACACGCTTCATCATCTCCATCATCACACTCGCCGCGCTCTGCGGCGGATGCTCAAAACTGGACAGCGCCCTCCTCAAACCCGAAGTCACCACCACACCGGCCCTGGTCGATTCGCAGACTGGCGCGATCGTCGCAACCCGCGAACACGTCACCGACGATAATCCCGGCGGAACGATGTCGCAGCCAACGGAAAAGAGATCGTGGAAATTCGCGCCAACCGCTGGACAAGCCCCGATCAAGCGAAGTTTTCCCAACGCCTGAGCGACCAGCACGCGAAAATCTGGGAGACCTTGAACCGGACAACGGCGATCGTTCAAGTGACGCAGCAACGGGTTGACGAGCTCGAACGATGAATCAAATCATCCTCATCCCAACACTCATGATCTGGTGGACGTTCACACTGCCAGACTCCGATTCGACGGTTCGCCTCCTCGCGCCGGCGACAATCGAGCTCACGGAAACCAACGTCGCGCGCGTGAAGGGTCCATCGCTTGCGGTGACCAAGACGGCCGAGAACCAATACACGTTGACGGCCCCAGGCGGCTGGACTTTCGGGGCGACAACGAATTATCCGCCCAAAGCGGTCGTGCCCGCACTGTTTCCGGATCCTGCGAATCCGCCAACGCTGCCGGTTCAGTGACAATCCGTGTTCAAATCCTGCTGGACCACAACCACGGCAAGCGGTTGGATGTGCCGGACGGGATGAGCGCCGATCAT
>JAQCER010000440.1 GCA_027618625.1 Verrucomicrobiota bacterium | reverse complement strand
AGACGCTCACTTACAGCACCTGGCTTCTGAATCTCCGGCACAGATCGAAGGCTTTGAGGACATTGCCGGGAACAGTCGGGCGATTCGAGATGCTGTTGGACGGGCCAAGCGGGCGGCAGTCAGAAGCGTTTCCGTGCTACTGCTCGGTGAAAGCGGGACCGGTAAGGAGATGTTCGCTCAGGCCATTCATCAGGCCAGCTCACGACGCGAGAAACCTTTCAAGGCCATCAACTGTGCCGCTCTTTCCAAGACGCTTCTGGAGTCGGAGCTGTTCGGGCACAGCAAGGGAGCGTTTACCGGAGCCGAGAAGGAACGCTCCGGGGCATTTGAGGCAGCCGATGGTGGAACAATCTTCCTGGACGAGGTTGGTGAATGCGACCTTGAAACTCAGGCCAAGCTGTTGCGTGTGCTGCAGCCCATCACAGGTGAAGGGCCGGCGATTCGGATGGTCTGCAGACTGGGCGAAGAGAAGGACCGCAAGGTTGACGTCCGAATCATCGCGGCAACCAACCGAGACCTTCACAAGGCGATTGCCGACGGGTCCTTTCGAGAAGACCTCTATTACCGTTTGGCCGCGGTCACGATCACACTGCCCCCACTACGGGATCGTAGAAGCGACATCGCCAGGATCGCAGAGCATTTGCTGGGGATGATCAACCAGCAGTTCGAGGCCGAAGAACCTGGCTACAACCACAAATCTCTTTCTGCCACCGCAATTGCATTTGTGAAAGAACGGGCGTGGCCGGGCAACGTCAGGCAGCTCTACAACGCACTCGTTCAGGCCGCTGTCCTGACCGATGGGGACAAAATCGGGCGACGAGAACTGGTCGCCGCACTCGGTGAAATGCCCGACATGAGCGATGGCACAAGGGCTCTGGTCGACCGTCCGCTGGGTGATGATTTCGATCTCGAAGAACACCTAACCTCCATACACAGAGCCTATTTAGAGCGAGCCATGGAAGAATCTCGCGGAGTCAAAGCCCAGGCAGCACGGCTGCTGGGGATGAAGAATTACCAAACGCTCGACGCTCAACTGAAACGCCTGAACGTGCACGGAGATTGGGAGTCAGCGAAATGATCAAAAACAACCGCCGGAAGAATTGGCACACGGGTTGCCTTAAGGCTCCGGCATGTTCGTGGATACCAAACTACTCATGAAGTCACAGAACTTCGAATTCCTGAGATCGAAGTGGCCAGAGCTGGCAGGGCTCGGTGGCTTTGCGGAAGCGTACGCACATTCGGATGCCGTCGGAGCCATCGCGAAGCTGAGGATGTTCTGTGAGCAGGTTGTCGAGTGGATTCACTACGATCAAAGGTTGCCCAAACCGTTCCAGGCCAATCTCAATGACTTGTTGGCCAATCAACCGTTTCGGGACGTGGTGCCGGAAGTCGTTCTGTCCAAGCTTCATGCCTTGCGAAAGGAAGGCAACAAATCCGTACACGGCAACGCTGGCGATACGACATCCGCACTGCGTCTACTACGAGAAGCCTACAACGTTGGTCGCTGGGTGTACGTCACCTATGCGAACGGCAAAGTCGAAGATTGCCCTGCATTCACAGATCCGCCCCAAGGTGGAGTCGAGGGAGCTGCAAAGCGAAAAGAAAAGCGAGCCATCCTGGAACGCATCGCCGCTCAAGAAGCTCAGATGCAGAAGCTGCTGGCTGACCTGGAAGCGGAGCGTTCACGAAGTAAGCAGGCAGAAGCCACAGCCGAAGAACGTCGAGCGGCACTGGAAGCGGCACTCAAAGCCAAGGATCAGCTGCAAGCCGTTGATCCACTCTCCTTCAATGAAGCCGAGACCCGCAAGTACTTGATCGACACGATGCTCGCAGATGCGGGCTGGGATGTCGGTAAGGGATCACTCAACACGCAGGAAGTGGTTAAGGAAGCACCGGTCAAGTATCAGGTTGGTCCATCGGGCGAAGGCTTCGCGGACTACGTCCTGGATGACGACAACGGAAAACCGCTGGCGGTCATCGAAGCAAAGAAGACAGCAGAAGATCCACAGAAGGGACGAACCCAAGCAAAGCAGTACGCCGACGGCTTGGAGAAAGAACACGGTCAGCGACCGATCATTTTCTACACCAACGGTTACGACCTCTGGATCTGGAACGATGCAGCAGGTGAACCCTGGCGAAAACTGTACGGGTTCTACTCCAAGGACAGTCTGCAGCATCTGATCTTCCAACGCACCGAAAAGAAGCCGGTCTCAGAGGTTTCTCCGAGTCCAGCAATTGCGGGTCGGATGTACCAGATCGAGGCGGTACGTCGCGTCGTCGAAAAGTTTGCCGAGAAGAAACGAAAAGCCCTGGTGGTTCAAGCCACCGGTACGGGCAAGACCCGTGTGGCGATCAGTTTGTCCGACGCCATGATTCGAGCTGGCTGGGCCAAAAGGGTGCTGTTCCTTTGTGATCGAAGAGAACTCCGCAAGCAGGCCAACAATGCTTTCAAGGAGTTCCTGCCATCGGAGCCACGAACGTACGTGACCGGAGCATCCGCAGGCGATACCGATCATCGCATCTACCTGTCCACCTATCCGGCCATGATGAAGGTCTACGAGTCCTTCGACACGGGCTTCTTTGACCTGATCATCGCCGATGAATCACATCGCAGTCTCTATAACCGCTACCGACAACTGTTCGAGTACTTTGACTGTTACCAGGTCGGCCTGACAGCAACCCCGGTCGACTTCGTGGCCCGCAACACGTTCAAGATCTTTCAGTGCGACGAACAAGACCCAACGGCCAACTACACCTACGAAGAGGCGATCAATCACAATCCGCCGTATCTGGTTCCTTTCGAAGTCGATACGCATACGACGCATTTCCTGCGGGCCGGAATCAAGTACTCGCAGATGACCGCCGAGCAACGGCAGCAGCTCGAAGAAGACGAGGAGATGCCTCAGGCGATCGAATATGAACAGGTTGAAGTCGACAAGATCGTCTACAACAAAGACACCAACCGCCACATCCTGCGAAATCTGATGGACAACGGCATCCGAGTGGCCGACGGCAGCCGCATCGGGAAGACCATCGTATTCGCTCGCAGCATGAAACACGCTCGATTGATGGAAGAGCTTTTCAATGAAATGTATCCACAATACGGCGGGAACTTTTGTCAGACCATCGTCAGTGACGACCCTCGAGCGGAATCACTGATCGACGATTTCAAAGGGGACGGGAACAACCCGGACCTGACCATCGCCATCTCAGTCGACATGCTCGATACCGGCGTGGATGTTCCCGAGTGCGTCAATCTGGTGTTTGCCAAGCCGGTGTATTCGTACGTCAAGTTCTGGCAAATGATCGGGCGTGGAACGCGACTCTGCTTGAACCTGTTCGGACCGGGGCAGGACAAGACGCACTTCCAGATCTTCGATCACTGGGGCAACTTCGAGCGTTTTGAACAGGGCTATAAGAAAGCCGAGCCAACACGCACGAAGTCACTTGCCGAAACGGTCTTCGAAGCCCGGATGAATCTCGCCGAGGCGGCTCTGGAGAAACAGAACAACGATGCCTTCGAGCTGGCGGTGACGTTGATCGGGAAAGACATAGCCTCACTCCCCACCAAGAGCATTGCGGTCCGGGAAAAATGGAAGCAGGTTCAGTCGGTCCAACGCGAGGAAACCCTCCGTGACTTTGCCGCCTCCACCAAGGCCACGCTCAGGCAGGACATCGCTCCGCTGACCCAGTGGATTGATATCACGCGACAGGAAGAAGCCTGGAAGTTTGACCGACTGGTCGCACGGGCACAGATCGAACGCATCCGTGGCTCCAGCAAGTTCGACGATCTGCGAGACGAGATCGTCGTGATCGTCAGCAGCCTACGAATCAACCTGAGCCAAGTGAAGGCCAAGCTGCCGGTCATCGAAAAGGTGAAGACGGCCGATTTCTGGGAAGATGTCACGGTTCGTGAACTCGAAGAGATCCGCGACGAGCTGCGTGGCATCATCCAGTTCCGCAAGTTCGACAACCCACAACCGATCGAACCCAAAGTCATCGACGTCAAAGAGGACGAAGCCGGGATCGAGCGGAAACGCCACAAGGTCAAGCTCGACAAGCTGGCCGACCTCGACATGGTCGCCTACCGCAACCGGGTCAACAAAGAACTTCAGGCGATTATCGACCAGAACGAAGTTCTGCAACGAATCAAGCGAGGCGAAACGGTCAGCGAAAAGGATCTCGAAGAGCTCTGCTCATTGGTGCTGACCCAGGAGCCGGGGCTGGATCTGCATGATCTGGCGGAGTACTTCCCACAGGCTGGCAGTCTGGACCGGGCAATTCGAGGCATCATCGGGATGGATGCGGAAGCAGTCCACGAACGATTCACCGCGTTCGTACAGGCTCATCCGAATCTGGCTTCCCACCAGATCAAGTTTCTGGACCTGCTGCAGAA
>JAQCER010000439.1 GCA_027618625.1 Verrucomicrobiota bacterium | reverse complement strand
ACTACACAAATTCCGCACGCACTGGCAGCGACCATGGCGGTGGCAACCGCTGGAGTACGACCTGGGCCGCAGTCAAATCCAGTGCGCGGACGGACTATGAAGCCGCGAAGAAGATGATCGATGTCGAAAATCTCGCCGACTACATGCTGCTCAACTTCTATGCAGGAAATACCTGGGACTGGTCGGAGCAGCACAACTGGATGGCTGGGGGGCCGAGAGACCCGGATCGGGGCGGATGGAAATTCTATTGCTGGGATTCGGACATCATTCTCCAGGACGTCAGAAACAATCCCATCCCGATGAACGTTCCCGATGGATTGTTCCAACAGCTTCTCAAGTTCGATGATTTCCGCGTAATGTTCCGAGACCGGGTCTATAAGCATTGCTTCAACAACGGTGCCCTTACACCGGAGAAAGTGGCCGCGAGTTACAACTACCGCATGGAGGAAATATTCCTTCCAATCGTTGCGGAGACAGCCCGATGGCAGCCCACGGCCGCGACAAGGCTGCCTTGGGATCGGGATGGTGAATGGACGACAGAATGGAATCACTTCCGGGGCATCTGGTTCCCCCAGCGAACCGGCATCCTTTTAGATCAATTGCGAACGACCCGATTGCGTGGGGCTTCCCTCTACCCGATAGACACTCCGGAGTTCCGCCAGCGTGGCGGCAACGTCAATCCAGGCTATGTGCCCAGCCTTACTGCGGAAGAGGGAACCATCTATTACACCATTGACGGCAGCGATCCCCGTTTGCCCGGAGGTAAGATATCTCCCACTGCCAAAGCATTTGCAGGGGGAAGGGTGCCAGTGACGTTCGTTGAACGTGGTGCCGAGTGGAGATTCCACGACAGCGGCGAGAACCTTGGCGTAGCCTGGCGGAACCCTGGTTACGACGATTCCCAGTGGTCGTCTGGGCGTGGCCAACTCGGCTACGGAGAACGGGATGAAACAACGGTAGTCAGCACCGGCCCCGACCCGTTTTTAAAAAACCCGACCACTTACTTTCGCCGGAATTTTGACGTCGCAGATGCCGCTGCCGTCACCGATTTGAATTTGGAACTGCTCCGGGACGATGGTGCCGTCGTCTATCTGAATGGAACGGAGATTCTTCGAGACGACATGCCCGAAGGTGCTATCACGTTCGATTCCCTGGCGGTTGATGGGGCGAGTGGAAGCAGCGAATCGACGTTCTTTTCATTTGAGCTTCCCCTTGGTGCGATAGTCACAGGGCGCAATGTGTTGGCTGTGGAGATCCATCAGGAGAGCGTCGGCAGTTCCGATATGAGCTTTGATCTGGGACTCACGGGACGACGACTGTCCGGCGCAGCGGACCTCACCATCAACGCGCCGACTTTCGTTCGAATGAGGGCATTGGATGACGATGAGTGGTCGGGCATCAACGAAGCCTGGTTTACACTGACCGGAACAGCCACCGCCAGTGCGGACAATGTGATCATATCCGAGATTCACTACAATCCCAGTGGTGATGACGGCAGCGCAGCGGAGTTTATCGAACTCCACAATACCACGGGCAGTCCGATGGATCTTTCCAACGTTGAAATCACCGGTGCTGTGAAGTTTGTGTTTCCGGCAGGCATCGTCGTGCCAGCGAAGGGAGTCATTGTTGTGACCAGCGATACCGCAAGATTTGCAACGATCTATCCCAACGCGTCCGCTTTGATTGCGGGACAATGGGACGGCAGCCTGTCAAACGGTGGTGAGCGGATCAAAATCAACGCCTCGGATGGAACTGCCATTCTGAACTTTAAGTATGGTGACGGCAACCGTTGGCCCAACGGAGCTGATGGCGGTGGAAGTTCTGTGGAACTGTCCGATATCGCCGCTGCGCCAACAGGATTTGCCGAACGGAGTGCTTGGCTTGAGAATCCTGACCATTGGCAGGCAAGTTCGATTCTGAACGGCTCACCCGGAGCGATTCCAGGCGCCGAAACTACTGCCTACGACGACTGGGTCACTGACACCTTCCCACAGGACGCCTCGCCAGTCGAAGTAGCTCCAGATGCCGACTACGATGGCGACGGCAATTCGAACTTCATCGAGTTTGCGTTCGTGCGGAATGCCACCGTTCCTGACTCATCAGCAATTCTGACCATTACCACCAGCCAGAATGGAACGGTAGCAATTGCGTTTCCGGTGCGCTCTGTTGCTAGTGGAGTGCGCTATTCTCCACAGTGGTCCTCGGATCTTCAACTCTGGCAGGATGGCACCGTTGCTATTGACTCCGTCGTCGACAAACTGGGTGACGATGGGACGACGACGCGCACCCTGACCATCCGTCCCGGCGAACCGGTCAGCGCTTTCTTTCGAGTCGAAGTGCGCTAGGCCGCTCTTCTAGGCGCCTGGCTCTTCGATCAGCACCGACTTCTGGTCGAGTCCCTCATCGACAACTTGCTGAGTGCCTGACGGCCAGCGGACTTCAACTTTGGTCACCTGGGCACCGTCCGGAAGCCCGAAGTAAAGCGGCATGACGCTGTGCGACAGGTATCCGGACAGGCCATCGTGCACCTTGGTGTAGAGGTGTGTCCCTGTTGTTACTTTGACCGTGGCGCCGAGTCCATCGCGGTTGGAGGTGGTTCCGCGGAGACTGATTTTCAAATATCGGATCGTCGCTTTCTCGGAGAGATTGCTGACGAGCACCATCGGTCCGTCGTTGAAGTCATTGGTGATGATGTCGAGATCGCCATCGCCTTCGATGTCGAATATTGCGGAACTACGGGTTCCCACCGCAGCCCAGACTTCGACCGGCTCTGTGAGATTATAGTCAACGACGAGCGCGTGATCCTTGTCGGCACCCTTGGGATCGAGCCGGAACCATGGCTTTGCCGTGCGATTGTCACGTCTCGGTTCAACTCCCAGGATAAATTCGCTGTCAAGAAACTGTTTGCCCTGATTGTTGAGCAGCAGAGTGTTCACACCGTAGCGGAAAGGAAAATTCATGCTGGACGCGACAAAGACATCATCCCAACCGTCAGCATTGAGATCCGCCACACTCATTCCCCATGGCCAATAGTTTTCGGCGCCGATGCTGTCGGACACCTCGCGGAAGCTGCCATGAGCGCTGCCCTTGAAGAAAGAATTGCCGTAGATACTCATTCCGCCACTTTGCAGCATCGACTCGGGCCACTTCATCTCGGCCTTGTTTTTTTCGCGATTCGGTCCTTCTGGTTGGCTCATGTCGGAGTGCATGTCCGAAACGTAGATATCCATCAGGCCATCATTGTCGAAATCGAATACCTTGATTCCCATGGATCCCCAGGATGTCTTTGGAAATACTTCACGACTCCGCCGGACGAACTTTTTGCCTTCAACGTTTTCATAGTATTCGTCGTGGCCCTGCATGTTGAGAATATACAGATCCTGCCAGCCATCCTGGTTCAAATCGAGCGGGCTCGCATCCCCGGTCCAGCTGTAGTCTTCGAGGCCGCACTCCTTTGAAACATCAACGAACGTGTTTGCGCCCTCGTTGCGGTAGAGGATACTTTGCTCGTTGCGTTCCGGTTTCAAGTGCCCTGAAAAGGCATCGTCAGCACCGAGATAGTAGCCGCCCGTGCCCTTCTCGTTTTCTTTGGTGTACACGCCCACATTGCACAGAAACAGATCGAGTAGCCCGTCGTTGTTGTAGTCGAAAAAGATGCCGCTTGACGAATGGCCGCTGTAACCCAGCGATGCCTCCACGGTCTTATCCATAAAGTTGCCTGTGCCATCATTTTCGAAGAAATGATTGCCTCCTCGAACGGTGGTAGCAAAGAGGTCGGGGTCGCCGTCGTTGTCAGTATCCGCGAAGGACGCGGTCACGCCGATCTTGTCCGCGAGGGCGATGGTTGGCGTCGTGAGATTCTCAAATTTTCCGCCACCGGCGTTCCGCCATAATTCGTTCGATCCCAGTTGAGTCGTGAAATAAATATCGAGGGAACCATCGCCATCGACGTCGGCCACTGCCATTCCATTGCCGTGATCGTAGTGGACGGCTTTGTGGAATCTGCCGGAGTCCTCGACGATCTGGTTTCGAAATGTGATGCCGCTTTTCGAGGCGAGATCTTCAAACTGAAAGTCGTGGAAGACACGGAACTGCCCCACGGAAGCGAGCTGGAGTTGTTTCCGGGCCTCCATCCAGTCGGGATTCAAGACATCCTCAGGATAGGGGAATTTTGGCAGCTCGGCATCGGCTGGGGCTGGCGCATCCACGCCCGCTGCTGTTTCCACCTTCCGGGAATCGTCTGAGCAGGCGGCGAGAAGGGATACTGCCAGCAGGCTCCCGAGCAAGGAAGACGTGTGTAGTGGCGTATTTTGTTGCGGCTTGATGCCAATCCAGAAATTCATTGTTTGCGAAGTTGGGGAACAAAAGAACAGTTACGGCGGGTATTTTGCGAGAGATCGGAT
>JAQCER010000438.1 GCA_027618625.1 Verrucomicrobiota bacterium | reverse complement strand
CCCATTCCCATTTGGAAACGTTTGCGGGGCGCTTTTCGCGTGGGGCGTCGCCATTTACCTGGCCTTCGAGGTGGGGTCGTTGATCTACATCATCGTCGATGCGATGATCCGGAGGTGAATGGCGTCAATCTGGGTCGCTCACCAGTGGATCAGGCCCAGGCTACTGTGGAGCTGTGGAGCTACGAAAGTGTCAATTTGACGATCTCGAGCAAATTCCATCGCTGTCTGGAGACGAGTCGCTCGAAATTTGCCGGGCGAAATAGGCCAGATCCCGCCAGATTCCCGTTGCCGGGCCCTTCTTTCAGTTAAAAAACACGTCCCGCAGAAGAATTCCTGAATCGCGTTTCCAAATCCGCGAACCGAGCCTAAGCTCACCTCTCAAAAGGACTGAACAAATCAATCTCTATTTAAACAGGAGGAAAGTCCGGTTCATCACGCCAAAACAGTATTCATGGGACGATCACAGGAAACATTCAGTAAAAAGGAAGTCAGGAACAAAAAAGAGAAGAAGAGGAAGGACAAAGAGGCGAAGATGCAGGCCAGAAAAGAGGATTTGCTTCGATCGGGCGGTTCAGAAGCCACGATTGCCTACGTCGACGAAAACGGAAACCTCACCACCACTCCACCTGATCCGACAAAAAAGAAAAAGGAGATCGATCTCGACTCGATCGAAATTGGGACACCCAAGAGGGAAGACACGAGGAACGGGAACAGTGAAAGAACAGGTGTCATCACGTTCTTCAATGACTCCAAGGGATATGGTTTCATCAAAGATTCCGAAACCCAGGAAAGCACGTTTGTTCACGTGAATAACGTGGTCGGAGAAATCAAAGAAGGTGACAAGGTAACCTTCGGAGTCACGATGGGCCCAAAAGGCCCATCAGCCGTTCAGGTTCGGGTTGAATCCTGACCAGTGCTATCATCATCCTCATCCTGAACCTGAACAGGGCGAAGAAGACGGACGGTCGCACTTTCACGGGCCACCAGCGGAGCCTGTTAAAGTTGACGTAACGTAGACATGTTACCTCCCCCCCTTTGGAAAATGTCCAAACTGCAGGGCGGGCTGAATGCCCGCTAGGACACAGCCCGGGCCTTCAAGGCCCGGGAATTCTCGAGATCTCGTAACGTGGCCTGAAGGGTCACGAGAACGCCTGAGACGCAAGGTTCGGCCCTCGATTCTGGCGGCACATTATCCACACATCGCATGGCTCAGGGCCGCCAAGATGCTTGCTGAAAATTCCGCCCATCCGCGCTGAGATCGCCTATAAATAAATAATCTTTGGCCCCCAGACCGGCCCTCGCCCGCTTGACGCCACTCTCCGAGCGGTTCAGCTCTGCCGCAGACCGCCGGGCGATCAAGCGAACGTTGCTGCCGAAGACTCGGATTCTGTCAATCGCCTATCTTGCTTTTACGTGAACTTCGAATAAAACTTTACCGCCACGAACAACTTGGCCAAAAAACTCGCGCAACCAGAACTATTCACGCACTTCACTTCACCTAAGCTAGCCCTTTGAATCATGTCCGCCGGATTATTCGCTCTTCTCGATGATGTGGCGACCATCACAAAAGTTGCCGCAGCATCCCTTGACGATATCGGCGCTGCCGCCGCCAAAGCAAGCGTAAAGGCCGCTGGCGTGGTGGTTGACGACACCGCCGTCACACCACGCTATTTGATCGGATTTCACCCCAGCCGCGAGCTGCCCGTTATCTGGCGCATTGCGAAGGGTTCGCTGAAAAACAAGCTGCTGTTCATCCTCCCTGTGGCGCTTTTGCTCAGCGGTTTTCTGCCTTGGCTGATCACGCCGATATTGATGATCGGCGGCATCTATCTGTGCTATGAGGGTGCGGAGAAATTTTTAGAGGCCATCCGCCCGCATCCCGCAACGCTGGAAGAGCTGGCTAAGGAACTCACCAGCGCAGAGCATGAAGAGAAAATGGCGTCGGGTGCCATCCGCACCGATTTCATCCTGTCGGCGGAAATTATGGTAATTGCGCTGGGCGAAGTTTCCGAACAGGCCATTTATCTTCAAGCGATGTCACTGATCGTGGTCGCCGTTGCGATTACCGTCGCAGTCTACGGTATGGTCGCGGTGATCGTCAAAATGGATGATGTCGGTCTCAATCTGGCTCAGCGTGCAAACGGCACTGTCAAGGCCATCGGGCGCGGACTTGTGCTCGCCATGCCGAAGGTGCTGAATGCACTGTCGGTCATTGGCACAGCTGCGATGCTGTGGGTCGGCGGACAGATCGTGATTCATGGAGGTGAGGAATTCGGCTTTAAAACCGTTCCACATGCGCTGCATGATCTCGCCCACACTATCGGTGGAGCAATGCCATTTGCGGGCGGCGCTGCCGAATGGGCTACCAACACAACTGGAGCAGGCATCTTTGGCCTGTTACTTGGCGGGATTATTGTGGCGATTCATCATCTGCTTGCGAAAAAGGCGGACCATTGAACCATGATGTCTCACACTTTACGGTTTCTGATGGATTTGAAGGGACGGTTGCTGCGGAGCCACCTCTTGTGAAGTATCCGATGCAGGGAGCGTTCGACGTATTGGCCGATAATGCCGACGGCAAAGTGTTCTTCACCCAGACGAAGAAAGCCCGCGACCGCGAGACGCCGCCGATCAACATCATCCCGCAGCCCGACGATTCCGAGATCGCGCCCGGCGCGTGGACCATCGCCCTGCTGCCCGACCCACAGCGCGGCCGAACTTCGGTGGCGCGATTGTCGCGGGCCAACTGGACAACACCTATCACTTCTTCGAGGCCGGCGGCTACGACTTCATCGTGATGTGCCTTGAATGGGGGCCACGCGACAGCACCATCGCCTGGGCCGACTCGATTCTCGCCCAGCACCCCGACAAAAAGGCGATCCTCGAACCCGCAGGAATACAATCCGCAACGACTACAGCACTCCCGGCGGCGTCAACGACGGCGAGGAACTGTGGCGGAAGCTGGTCAAAAAACATAACTTCGTGCTCACCGTGAACGGCCACGTCCTCGGCGACGGCACCGGCTTCCGCACCGATGTTAACGACGCCGGCCAAGACCGTCCACAAGATGCTCGTGGACTATCCCTCCGCCTGCTGATCGTCAATCCAGACGGCACCGTGGAGGTGAGAAGCCCGACGAAGAAGCGGATGACACTGTTGATATTTTGTCTATTTTTGGTCTATATTTTCCATAAACTACTTCCTATCGCAACGCCCTCTTCTAACCGTCTCATTATGTGAGCATAATGAATTCTCCAGAACTTCGAATCGAAATTCTTCTGGAGGATGACTGCTTCAACACCACAACATGGCCGCTCGAAAACACATGCACGCCAAATGTCGATGCTCGCTTAAACCCAATGCCAAACCCGAAACTCATATCCCCCCTCAAGTCCGATCCCTGGAAGCAGATTTCGGCGAAGAAGGATCGTACGGTGCCTCTCTCGTGGACAATAGACCTTCGCTCGAATCCAGGGGCCATTTGGCCGCTGCTCTCTGACACAAGCGATCTAAATGCTCGGCTTGGACTGCCCGAAATGGAGTTCGAGGAACGAGATGGGCAGCTGTTCGGCTCCGGACTATTTCGGCAGGAATGGGTGGAGCTTCCCTGGCAGTGGGAGTCCGGGACGTCGCTCACCGCAGAACGCCGTTACAGCGAGGGATTCGCCCGGGCTGTGCGTGTGCACTACCTTCTTGATGAACACCTCGGAGGCTCCCGACTCACGGTCGCGATCGAGTGGATTCCGCGATACTGGTGGCACCGCCCTTTGCTGCGATCGATCAATCGATGGTTGCGCAGAAAGTATTTGCTGGTGTTCCGGGAGCTGGACGTTGTGGCCGGGAACCCGGCAGGAAAGAAACATCCCCAGCTATCGAACACCGGGGCTAATGTTGATGAGATTCGCCTGAGAAAGGGCGTGCAGGAACTCACCGAAGGCGGGTTCTCCCCATCCGAAATTCAGCGCCTTGCAGATCACATTCGCACAGCCTCGGACGAGCGACTGTTCCGCATCCGCCCAAAGCCCCTGGCACGCGACTGGAGCATGGAACTCAGTGACCTTCTCTCACTGCTACTTCAGGCAACGCGTTCAGGATTGCTCCGAATCTCTTGGGACGTTATGTGTCCACACTGCCATGGAGTGAGGAAAGAATCCCGCTCTCTGGGTGACCTCCGGGAATTTGGGCGGTGCGACATTTGTGACATCGATTTCGAGGCCACGATGCTGGAGTCGATTGAGGTGACGTTCAAAGTGCTACCTGAAGTCCGCCCAGTGCGAGAAGTGTTCTATTGCTCTGCTGAGCCGGCGAAGAAGCCTCACATTATTATCCAGCAGCGCATCGAGCCGAGTGAGAGATACGAGAGGGAATTGAACCTCTCCCCTGGACGCTATCGACTTCGACACGCCC
>JAQCER010000437.1 GCA_027618625.1 Verrucomicrobiota bacterium | reverse complement strand
TCGCAACCGCCGCAAAGCCTAACCGACTGTAGACCAGGGCGTTACTAGTTTTTGCTCATGGAATATCCGCTAACAATACTCAATTGCTCCAGTACGGCGACAATCTCACTGTAGCCCCCTGGGGTGACATCGTTCTCTGCGAAGACGGTGCCGAAGACCAGTATTTGCGCGGCATCACACCGGAAGGAAAGATCTACACGCTCGGGCGCTCCGGTTACGAAGGAAAGGCCGAACTCTGCGGCTGCTGCTTCGCGCCGAATCACGAAACGCTTTTCGTCAACATCCAGAAGCCAGGCATCACACTGGCAATCACCGGCCCGTGGGAGAAATTATCTGCAGAGGCTACTTCGTAGGTGACGACGCGCAAAGTCGATGCGAGATCGTCATGCTTTGATGTTGAAGTCATGATGAAGAAGCCTACAGAACGTTTCTCGGATCGCGTGGAAAATTACGTTCGCTATCGACCTCATTACCCTGAAGGTGTGGTCGATACGCTGATCGACAAATGCCAACTCGGGGACGACTCATACCTTGCTGATATCGGCTCGGGCACGGGGATCTTCACAAGGCATCTGTTGGACAAAGGCCTGCGCGTCACTGCCGTTGAACCCAATCTGGAAATGCGTCAGGCCGCCGAAGTGACGCTGACAGGCTATGGTGGATTCACGAGCGTCGACGGCAGCGCTGAGGCAACGGGTCTGGCCGACGGTGCAGTCGATCTCGTGGTGGCGGCACAGGCATTCCACTGGTTCCGCCACGATGAGACGCGCACCGAATTCCACCGCATTTTGAAAACCAACGGCTGGGTGGCGCTGATCTGGAATCAACGAAAGATCCAGCAACCATTTCAGCAGGACTATGATGCCCTCCTGCGCGCATACGCTCCAGACTATAAGAACGCGAACCACATGAACCTCTCGGATGCTGCCATCGCCAGCTTCTTTGATTCAGCACAGTTTCAGATCCACAGCTTCAGGAACGCGCAACGCTTCGACAAAGCGGGCTTCCTTGGACGCATGCAATCTTCTTCTTACACTCCCACTATTGGCACTCCAGAGCATTTGAAGCTGATCGAGGCCGCCGAAATCCTTTTCGCCAGACACGAAGAAGGGGGGCGCGTGTCGTTCGAATACGATACCCGCCTGTTCCTTGGAAGAATAAAGGAGTAGGTCGATCACCCTGACAGCCATGTGTCTTAAGCTGGGCCAATACAGCCATTCCCACCGTTCCCCACTGACTCAAAAGATTTCTTTGCACATTTGGAGGGAACCAGCATATCATTCGTCCACTTCCAATCACTACTTTGGCCGAAACTACTTCCTCCTCTCTTGAGCCGCAACCGATGAGCAAACCGCTCTGGCTCATCTGTGTCATTGCATCCATTGGTTTTGCGTTTGATGTCTACGAACTGCTGATGTTGCCGCTCATAGTGCGACCAGCATTGCTGGAGTTAACGGGAGCGATGCCTGGCAGTCCTGAATTTGCAATGTGGGTGGGACGTCTGTTCTACATTCCAGCCGTCGCGGGAGGAATTTTTGGCCTGCTGGGCGGCTGGTTGACGGATCGATTCGGTCGGCGGCGCATACTGACCTACAGCATACTGCTCTACGCGTTTGGCGCCTTTGCAGCAGGGTTTGCGACCACGGTTTGGATGTTGCTGTTCTTCCGCTGCCTGGTCTTCATTGGCGTATGTGTGGAATTCGTGGCGGCGGTGGCGTGGCTGGCGGAACTCTTTCCGCATCCCAGGCAACGTGAGAAAGTGCTTGGCTACACGCAGGCGTTCTCGTCGATCGGTGGCCTGCTGGTAGCAGTGGCAAACGGATTGTGCATCGCATACGCCGCCAACTTCCCAGCGGTTGCCTTACCAGAGGCACTCAACGTCTTCGGGGGACAAATCACGGATGGCAATGCCGCATGGCGCTACACCCTCATGTCCGGTCTTCTGCCAGCGATTCCCCTGATCATCATTCGGCCGTTCCTTCCCGAGTCGCCGACATGGCAAAAAATGCGGGACTCGGGGACACTCAAGCGACCCAGCATTGCCGAGCTTTTTTCACCCGAACTGAGGCGCACCACCGTTGTGACGACGCTGATGTTTGCCTGTTCGTTCGGAGCAGCCTTCGGCGCATTGCAACAGATCCCGCGTATCGTGCCCGGCCTGCCCCAGGTACAGCAGCAAGTAGCAGCCGCGATCACATCACAGGAACAACAGTCCGGAGCACCACTCACCGTTCCTTTGAAAAAGAAAGCCGAGAATCAGACGGTGCAGAAGGTGGCGGCCGATGTGACGAAAGTTCAGGAATTTGGTGGCCTGGCTGGCAGGCTGATTTTCGCTGCACTTGCCGTTATCATTGTCAGCAGACGATGGCTGATTCGCATCTTTCAAATTCCCGGCCTGATCCTCATCCCATTCGTGTTCGCGTACATCGCGGTCAGGGACCTTAATCTGCTCTATATTGGCATCTTCTTTGCCGGGATGCTGACTGTTGGCCAGTTCAGTTTCTGGGGCAATTACCTGCCACGAGTCTACCCCGTCCACCTGCGCGGCACTGGTGAAAGCTTCGCCGCCAACATTGGTGGACGACTCATCGGAACCTCATTCGCCTGGCTGACCAGTGTCATCGCCGTGCAGTCCTGGGTGCCTGGCGACAGCGACCCGGTAAAGTTGGCCTACACAGCAGCAGGCGTTGCACTCGTCGTTTACGCCGCCGGCTTCGCCCTGTCATTCTTCCTTCCCCAGCCGAAGGAAGAAGCTTAAGGCCCAGAAGACAACGAACAAGGGCGATGACGCTCCACTCAAGGATCCAGAGCCAGTCGTTGGTCTCGGGGTCATAAAACTCGATGCCCGTGGCCTCTTCGATGAGGCCAGTAAAGGTCAACTGCTTGGCGCTAGAACCGCGACCAAAAGAGTGCTGTAAGCGGAAGCGGGCCTGTGGGCCATTGCCATCGACATGTCCCGGCCCACCCGCCTTCCCGGCGTAGGTGGTCGAGCGCCACTGCTGTGCCATGGCGGTCGCACGATGAACAACGCACCAATGAAGGCGGGAGAGACGGTTTCATGAGTAGCGAGCTTTTTTTTGAGTGTGGCGCTTGGCTGCAGCATGGCGCGGCCTTCCCATTTCGCCTCCAGGCGGAACGGGAAGGCCGTCGGTGAGATGCAGAATCAGGGAGTTTCCGTCACGCGGAAGTACTGCGCCGGAGCGTCGATGGGGAGGCGGTGCTCGACGCGTCGTCCGGTTCCGGTCAGCACTTCCGGCGGCGACCAACCGCCGGGGACGAGATTAGGGGTGGCCCGGATCGTGTACTGAGCGCGCGGGATGGTTCCGAACGAGAGGACGATCTGGTTGCCTTCCCGACGAATGTCGAGATGGAGGAACGGGTTGCTGGTCGCGTCGATGTATTCGAGAAAGGCGACCAGTTCCGCCTGACGCACGGGATCGGCCAGCAGGTCCGGGAAGCGTCCGTTGGCGGTGCGGTGCTTCGCGTCGGCCACGACGGCGGCGAGGGACTCCGCCGCGCCGTTGTGCATGTAGGGCGGCACGTTGAAGATTCCCAGCAGGGAGGGCACGTTGAAACCGATGCCCTTGCCGTCGTTGTTGTAGTCGATGCCGAGGGCGTCTGGAGCAGGTTGGAGGACGCCGTTGGTCACCGCAGGTGCTGCCTTTTCCTCCGCGCCGACATCCCCGCCGAGGGGTTTACCCTGACCGGCCACGCCCAGATTGAAGGAGCCCACGTCGCGCAGGAAGCGGTTCAGATACGAGGCCCCGATCGGGTTGCCGACGACCTGCGCCGGATTCCGTTCCGTGAACACTTCGGCGCCTGCGGGCGGGGAGGTGAAATCCTTGAAGCTGACCGTCCAGGCCGATCCTCCGTGGCAGGAGACGCACTTCGCGGCGACGAAGTGGTCGCGGCCCGCGATAAGCTGAGCCGTCGTTGGGACTCCTGGCAGACCGGGCAGCGGGAAAGGCGCCCGAGGTGTGCGCACCGCCAGCCGCACCCACTCGCGGAGGGCCGTCAGGGCAGGCACCTTGTTCGTGCTACCGGGAAGGGTGACCGTCACCTGCGGACGGCCGCCGTTGGCGATGGCGAAGGCGTTCACCGCTCCCCGCGCGGCGTCCAAGCTGCCGTCGTCCCCGATGAGCAGACCGTGGTTCGGATCGAGCGCCCCGCCCGCCAGGGGTCCGGGGCCCGACACGTTGCGGATGTTCAGTTCGAAGTCCTCCACTTCGTCGAAGATGCCGGAGTAGTTCAGCACCCGCTGCCTTCTGGGATCGTGCGGATTGAAGGTGGCGTTGAGCGGCACGCTCTTGCGCGGTCCGGCGCCGAACTGCCAGACGACTCCGTCGGTCAGGCCCTTGAAGTGGCAGCTCGAGCACGATTGCCAGCCTTCGCTGGAGAGGCGGTCGCGCAGCGAGGCGCTCCCCGGAATCGGATCGAAGTTGCCCC
>JAQCER010000436.1 GCA_027618625.1 Verrucomicrobiota bacterium | reverse complement strand
CTCGAGTTTTTCCTGCGGGGTCTTGCCGCGATCCTCGGCGATGGCGGAGCAAAGGCCGAGGGCGCGCCCCAGTGCGAGCCACTTTGATGAAAGGAGGTCGCGACGGAGTCGGGAAAGATCTTTTTCTGCCTTCGCTTGCGCTTTCAGTTCCGCGCGCTCGACTCGCAGGGCTTCGAATTTTTCGGCGAGGCCGGATGCTGCGGACAGCGGTTGATCGCCCTGATGGCTGTTGACGAGTGCTTTGTTAGGGTAGGCATCGAGTTCAGGATAGAGCGGCCCGTCCAGCCCGGCTACCAGGGCGTCGATATCATCGTGTGACAGGCGCGCAGCGGCCTCGGCCAGCAATGATTGGAACAAGCCCGCATGGAAGCTCGACACATTGTTCCAGGAGGCACGGGTGTAGCGATAAAAACGCGCGCGCAAGCGGGGATCGTTGCGCAACTGCGGTGCGAGATCGTGATAAAGATCGACATGCATGCGCAGCATCTCCCGGATCAAGGGCGCGGGGCTGGTGTTGATGGTGTTGGCGGCGTGAATGCGGTAGTTCACCAGTGGCTCGCGCACGAGCAGGAACTGGTCTTTGAGCACCGCATTCGCCAGAAAGTAGTAGTCGTGATTGAATCGATAGGGACGAAAGGGATGGGCCAGCAGGAACTCACGGCGCGCGATGACATTGCTGGTGGTCGCAGGGAAGTTGGCGGTTGCCATCCACTCGCAGAAGTCGACGTCGGGATCATCACCGATCGACCAGATTGCCTGAAACCATCTCGGTCTTGATGCCTGAGGATCGACGGGATGATCGTCGTCGTCGACCAGGCAGATCTCGGTGCAGACGACACTTTTGTCTGGATGCTTCTCGAGTTCAGCGAGGCATTTTTCAAATCGCTGAGGAAAATAGTGATCGTCTGAATTGAGGATGCTGATGACGTCACAGTCTTCCGCAGCCAGCGTCACGGCGCGGTTGATCGTGTTGTGCGCGCCGGCGTTTTCCTGCGTGATCAGCTCGACCCCACGATCGGCAAAGGTGCGAATGACGTCGACGGAGTTGTCTTTAGAGCCATCGTCAATGACGAGGATGCGATCGGGCGGGCGTGTCTGCCCGACCACGGATTCGAGCCCCTGAGCGATGTAGCGCTCGTGATTGTAGCAAGGGATGATGACCGCAAGTTTCATTCAGGGATTCGTAGTAATGATGCGTTCCACCCACTGCCTTACGGCGGTACGGAACGGTTCCAGCGGCAGCGGCTGGCGAATTTTGATGGGGCCAATGTGGCGGTGCTGAGGTTCACTGACGGTGGCCAGCGAGATCTCATCTGCGGCATTTAAGTCGGCAGCGAGGCGCTCGTCTGCGATGGAAACCATCGCGAAATCCCTGAGCAGTTTCTTCAGTGCGCTGCGCTGCAATGCTGGCCTGGGCTCGATGACCGCACTCAGCCGGAGTGGGCGCTCACACAATTGCCCTGCCAGCCAGACCAGCAACACAGTGTCGGATCGGAAAGCGTGCAGATGGGGTAATTCCTGTTTGCTCAATGCATTGGCAAGCCACGCGGCGCGGCGGGCTTGCAGGTAAAAGTCTTCGCCATCAACAGACGTACCCAACTCCCGGCGTAGGTCGTCCAACCTCGCGCGCCAGTCACTACGCGAACGCCAGATCGACTCTACCACCACACCGTCTGGAAAAAATTGCAGGACACCCGAACTGGCAAACCTCAAGAGTTCCTCTGATGACTTACCCATGCGAGCAGCAATCATTTCGACTCCTCCAGCCTCGGCGTAGATCACGCATTCGGCACTGCTTGCTGGTTGACCCGAGAACTCTGACATGACCACCAATGCCCGGACTGCCCGGACAGGTGTCGGCTCGCCTGCTACGGCAGCAAAGAGTTGCCTTAGATCACGGGCGGATGCCATTTGATCAAATTGAGCACGGGCTTTGACGCTGCCCGCTGCGCCCAACTGCCGTCGCCAATCGGCAGTGCCGGTGGCCAATTCGCGCAGCGCATCAGCAAATGCCTCAACGTTTCCTGGCTCAGCGAGCAAGCCAGTTTCCCCGTGCGCGACCATTTCCGGCACACCAGCGATGCAGGTTGAAACGACAGGTAAACCAGCGGCCATGGCCTCGGTGATCACCGTCGGCAACACATCTGACGCGCCTTTCCCATCGACGAGACAGGCCAGCACAAAGGCATCGGCACTCGCCAGGAGTGCACGCACTTGATCCTGGCTGCACACGCCACAAAGCGTAACGCACTCGCCCAGCTGCAACGAATCGATCTGCGACTGCAAACGCTGTCGCAAAGGACCGTCGCCGACGATCTTCAACTGGAACACTGTACTGGAGGTGTTCAGTGTGGCGATGGCATCGATCAAGATTTGGAAGCCCTTGAACTCGATCAGTCGCCCGACACTCACCAGTTGCAGTGGCTGCTCCACTTTGGCCGGAGCGTCGTCACGCTTAAAATCACTGAGCGCGATGCCATTGTAGATGCGGTGAATTTTGTCCGCAGAATCCGGACACGTCTTCGCCAGCAGCTCGCGACTGTAGTCGCTGACGGCCACTACGAATTCAGCGCCGCTGACCATTTCTCGCAACAGGTCGTCGTTGTCCAGATCGACCATGAAGTCCTGCGCGTGCGCGGTGAAGCTGTAAGTGAAACCAGCCTCCTTCAGGAACAGGGCGGTGTGGGTTGCGCGATTGGCAAAGTGCACGTGCACGTGCTGCACGCCCAGACGCTGGAAGTGAGTGGCGAAGTAACAGGCATTCTGGGCGCGCGTCAGCGGCTTGGTGTCGGCACCGAAGCGTTGCTCGTGGTCGGCAGCGAGCGCTTTCATTTTCTGCCAAAAGGGCGGGCGGACTCCGTCTGGCGCAGTCATCACCTCGGGCGGCGCAGGATAGAGGACGTTAGCTTTTAGTCGATCCAGCCGCTCGTGGCGGAAACTGTCGGGAGGCGCATTGAGAGAGCCGATCGTGACTTTCACGTCCATCGCCTCCAGTGCCATCATCTCCGAGTCACAGAATGTCTGCGAGACGACCGGATAGCGGGAGTAAAGATAGGCAACGTGAAGCGGCTCTGGCATTGCTATGGGCCTATGGGCGATCTCCAAAGAACAAATACGTCACCACGACGGCGGCTGTGAGCCCAGCGACGTCTGCAATCAACCCGGCAAATACGGTATAGCGCGTCCGGGTAACGCCGACGGCACCGAAGTATACGGCCAGAATATAGAAGGTCGTTTCCGTTGATCCCTGCATCGTCGATGCAAGCGTGCCGATGAATGAGTCGGCACCAAAGGTAACCATCGCATCTGCCGCCGCGCCGCGGGCACCCGAGCCGCTGAGCGGTTTCATCAATGCGGTAGGCAGTGCCTCAACCCAGCGTGTATCGCCAAATCCTGAGAACAGCGAGCGCACGCCATCGATCAGGTAATTCATTGCGCCAGATGCCCGGAAAACGCCGATCGCCACCAGCATGGCAACGAGGTAAGGGATGATCTTGATCGCGACGCCAAAACCCTCTTTGGCTCCTTCGACGAAGGACTCGTAAACGTTGACCCGGCGATAGACTGCCAGCGCAAGGAATCCCATAATGATCGCAAAGATGACGAATGCGCCGAGGAATTCTGACTGATCCGCCATCGGCCCAGGGATCAAATTCCTGATTTCTTCGATGCGCGCCGTCTGCTCAGCAGTGGCTGAAGTGCCTGCATTGCCGATGGATTCGTTGATCGAGGCTAACTCGGCGTTGAGCTTGTCGCGTGTCGGTGCCCATGCGGCGTCCAGATTTGTAAAATACCAGATCATGCTGCCGACCAGCGCAGTGGCACCGCCGAGATAGGCGAGGACGACGGGCTTGAAAAGATTGATGCGTTGAAACAGTGCTACCGTGGTCAGTCCGACCAGCGTTGCAATGAACGTGGCAATGAGAATCGGAACGAAAACATCCGTAGGAGTGGCCGCGCCCTTTGCCACCCGCAAGGCGATGACTGATACGGGAATGATCGTCAACCCGGAGGTATTGAGCACGAGAAACATGATCTGTGCATCGGTGGCGGTGTCTTTGTCAGGGTTGAGTTCCTGAAGTTCGTTCATTGCCTTGAGCCCCAGAGGAGTCGCCGAATTGTCCAGGCCCAGCATGTTAGCCGCAAAGTTCATCACTATCGATCCCGTGACCGGATGGCCCGCAGGAATCCCGGGAAACAGGTGCGCGAAAAAGGGCGCCAGCAATTTGGTAAGCACTCCGACGGCTCCCCCTTGCTCGCCAATCTTCATGATTCCCAGCCACAGACTCATGACACCGATATAACCGAGCGCCAAGGTCACCGCGACTTCTGCCAGATCGTGCAGCGAAGTGACCATCGCCGGGAACACACTGGAATCCCCCGCGAACAGCCGCACGAGCGCAGTCACGAATCCAATGGCAAAAAACGCCAGCCAGATGTAGTTCAG
>JAQCER010000435.1 GCA_027618625.1 Verrucomicrobiota bacterium | reverse complement strand
CGGGTTTACTGCAGGCGAAAGCACCGACATCACTGACGATGTTTTGCGGGAAGCCGCCTGCCATTTGTTGCGCGGCGGCTTTCGCTCCAGCGATGTGATCGAACTCGCGACTCGCGCTGAAGTGGCAGGCATGTCCGGCTCGCACGCGCTCATTGAGGGCGGCACTTACGCACTGCACTACAATGGATTCCTCGAAAGAATGCGCCACTTTGATCGCGTAGCGGTCACCCGCTTCGAAGCCTATGGCCGCCTGAAGAGTGCACTGCTAGAAACCAAACGCGCAACGCTTCGCCTGAACGAATTCAAGCCGCGGGTGATGTCATCCTTCGTGCGCAATCGCCTGCTCGACTCGGTGTATTTGCCGGTGATCGGCGACAATCTCGCTAAGCAACTCGGCACTGCGGGAGCGAACACGCGCACCGACCGCATGGGCATGCTGTTGCTGATTTCGCCCCCGGGTTACGGTAAGACCACGCTGATGGAATACGTGGCAAACCGGCTTGGCATCACCTTCATGAAGATCAATGGCCCGGCGATCGGTCATCACGTGACATCATTGGACCCTGACGAAGCTCCCAATGCCAGCGCTCGCGAGGAAGTGAACAAGTTGAACCTGGCATTGGAGATGGGCGACAACGTCATGCTCTACATCGATGACATCCAGCACTGCAATCCGGAGTTCCTGCAGAAATTCATCTCGCTCTGTGACGCGCAGCGCAAAATCGAGGGTGTTTACAATGGCAAGCCCCGCACCTATGACCTGCGCGGCAAGAAAGTCGCTGTCGTCATGGCTGGCAATCCGTACACCGAGAGCGGTGGCAAATTTCAGATTCCTGACATGCTGGCCAACCGCGCTGATACTTACAATCTCGGCGACATCATCGGTGGCCACGAGCATGTCTTCAAGGACTCTTACATCGAGAACGCGCTCACTTCGAATCCGGTGTTGAGCAAGCTGGCCAGCCGCAGTCAGAAAGACGTCTATGCCATCATGAAGATCGCTGATACCGGCATGCGCGAAGGCATCGACTTCGAGGGCAACTATGCCATGGAGGAAATTGACGAACTCGTTTCGGTCGTTGAGAAACTGATGCGCGTGCGCGAAACCATCCTGAGGGTAAACCTGCAGTACATCCGCTCCGCTGCCATGGAGGACAGCTATCGCACCGAGCCTCCGTTCAAGCTTCAGGGATCCTACCGCAACATGAACCGCATCGCGGAGAAGATCCTCGCGCTCATGACTGACGAGGAAGTCGAGCAAGTCATCGTCGACCACTACAAGAACGAATCGCAGACGCTCACCACCGGAGCCGAAGCCAATCTACTCAAGTTCAAAGAACTCGAAGGCACGCTTAACGAAACCGAACGCGAGCGATGGGTATCGATCAGGGAAACGTTTGGCCGCAACCAGATCCTTGGCGGCAGTGGCGACAACGATCCTGTTTCGAGAGTCGTCGGCCAGCTCAGCCTGTTCTCAGAGAATCTGAAGCAGATCGGCAGCGTCCTCAGTGCTGCCGCTGCCCACCAGCGAGCACCGGCCACTCTGGCCGATGTCACCATCGAGAAACTCGAAACCATCATCGCCAACCTGCGCGCCGTGCCTGTCGACGTCGAGATCAAAGTGGTGCCCGTCCAGGAAAGCGGCGCGCCGAGAAGGGCAAAAAGAAAAGCTCATGACCTTCCAGTGGACATCGATACAAATGTGCAACAGGGCGATGCCTGAAACGGATCAGATTCGGGAATTTTCAAAGAGCGTCAAAGGGGCGCGAATTTGGAGCAGGGTCTTCGGAGTTTGTATCGTGCTTCCACTCGTGTTCGCTTTGAGTTTTGTTTCGTTCGAAGTAACGCGGGGCGGCGTCCCGTGGAGATCCGTGACAAGTTTGGGAATCCTTTTCTGCTTGATCGCTTGGGCCGGTCGGGCCATTTGGAAGTGCCCGTCTTGTCGGCGCCCACTCGGCAAGGTCTCGTATCCAAAGTTCTGTCCCCGATGCGGCGTACAACTCGCTGAAGGAGTCGACCGCTTCCAGCCTTCCCCAGACTAGACTGGACTAGCAATGCCAACGCAAGTTCAAGTCTTCGCGCAACATGCCCAATCACGGCGAACTTTTCGCAGACTTTGGGCGCTAAACGTTGGACTCTGTATCCTTTTGATGCTGCTATTCGTCGTCGAAGTAAACGGCTGGCTTATCTTTGTTCTCTTCCTTACGCTGCTCGCTTGCGGTTTCACAGCGGCTGCCATGTGGAACTGTCCAGCGTGCAATAAGCCCTTTAGAAAACAATACAACCCGCACTTTTGCTCCGGGTGCGGAGCACAACTGTTGGAAGCGCCGCGGGCGTAGCGGTGGTGATCGGTCTGGGTGTTTGGGGATATTCAAAAGTGAAGGACAATATTGCCACCGATCCAGCCAAGGTCATCGCAATGTCCAATGAGATGGTTCTCCTGGACTTTGGCCCCGATTCGAATTGGAAACCAGCATTTGCGATGGATCTCTTCATCATGAAGATGGCGGTCTACGCGATTGAGAACGAGAGCGCGTTTCTGGTCGTTATGGATGGTGATCCCAAAACTCTCGGGACTGGCGAGGCG
The DNA here is from genome assembly GCA_027618625.1 of Verrucomicrobiota bacterium. GTDB lineage: Bacteria > Verrucomicrobiota > Verrucomicrobiia > Verrucomicrobiales > DEV007 > JAGROY01. The sequence continues at coordinate 1,873 of JAQCER010000435.1, read as the reverse complement.
TTTGAATCCCAGATGCGGGCAGAGATCTCAAAACAGAACGCGCAGCGCAGCCGCGAGCAAATGGAGGCGACCAAAGAAATCAGCTCCAGCCGCGAAGATTTTAACGTGAAAGGTGCGCCTACGAGCTTCCTCGTGAGTTACAGCGAAGGTATCGAAACCGGCACCCGCTACATCGAGATCTCTGGATCCCTTGAATCCAATCAGTCGGGGCGCACGGCATTCATTTACATCAAGGCACCAGAGAGCGCCTTGAGTCTTGAAGATGCAAAGGCTTTGATCGAATCGGCCCAATGATCGCTGAAAGCGGCCCAGTTCGAAAGGGCGGGTATGGGCGGGAATTCTTTTCGTTATCGCTGCTTGATCCGAGCGGTCAGGCAGGTAGTCTGCATCCATGTTTACAGAATCAGATTCAACTGTGGAGCTGCTGCGCGATAAGCTGCGCACGGCTGCGCGAACCGACAAGAATGCAGTGGAGAAGGACTTGGTATTCGCGCCGAAGTTTGATGGCAACGGACTGATTACCGCTGTGACAGTGGATGCTGAAAGTGGTGAGGTGCTGATGGTTGCTTGCATGAATGAGGAGTCACTCGCGCAGACGCTGGCGCTCGGAGAGGCAGTCTATTTCAGCCGCAGTCGGCAGAAGCTTTGGCACAAGGGGGCTACGAGCGGTCACACCCAGGAGGTGGTTGAGATCCGGACTGACTGCGACCAGGACGCCCTGGTCCTACGGATTCGGCAGAAAGGACCAGGGTGTTGCCACGCCGGCTATGGTTCGTGTTTCTACCGATCGGTTCCACTGGCGGCGGAACAGGCCGGGGACGCTTTGGTATTGCAGCAAATCGCTGAGGCAACTTACAACCCTGACGAAGTCTATTGATGTCGCCCAATCAGCCCAATCAGCTATGACCAATATCGTAAAATGAAAGCGGCAGTCATCGGCAGCTCCGGACGTGGAAACTATGGCCACGGTCTCGATGTGGTCTGGAACGATGTTCCGGACGTTGAAACGGTTGCGCTGGCTGATTCCGACGACAAAGGGCGAGCTGCTGCAATCGAGCGAATTGGGGGCACGGTGACAGTCCATGGTTTTGCCGACTACCGTGAGATGCTTGATCTGGTCAAGCCGGATGTGGTCAGTGTGTGTCCACGGTGGCCGGATCAACATCACGATATGGTGGTGGCCTGTGCGGAGCGGGGGGTGCGGGGCATTTATCTGGAGAAACCGATGTGCCGAACTCTGGAGGAAGCGGATGCAATGGTCGACGCTTGCGAAAAACACAGGGTGAAGCTGGCGATCGCTTACCAGACACGCTACAGCCCGGTATTGAGAGCGGTCGATGAGATCATCGATTCGGGAAAGATAGGTGAAGTGTTAGAGTTGCGGGGGCGGGGGAAGGAAGATCATCGTGGCGGAGGCGAAGACCTGTGGGTGCTGGGCTCGCATGTCATGAACATGATGGAGTTCTTCGGTGGTCGGGCGAAATGGTGTTCAGCCGAAGTCCTGGAGAACGGTAAGCCCGTGACTGCTGAGCACGTCAAAGACGGAAACGAAGGGATCGGGCCGCTGGCAGGGGACTGCGTGCGGGCGATGTACGGAATGTCCGGAAAAATCACGGCTTACTTTTCGTCTCAAAAGGACAAGGCTGGATCACCCACGCGGTTCGGCCTCATGATTTATGGATCAGAGGGCCTGATCTGGCTTTCGCACGGCTACCTTCCGCAGGCGCACTGGCTACCCGATTCCTCCTGGACGCCTGGCCGCACAGCGAAGGAATGGACACCCATTACGTCAAACGGAGTGGGCAAACCTGAATCTTTGGAAGTAGCCAACAATCTTCACGCGGGCAATGTTGCCGCCTGTAAGGAACTGATC
>JAQCER010000434.1 GCA_027618625.1 Verrucomicrobiota bacterium | reverse complement strand
GTCAAGTTTCAGGCGGCAAGTTCTTTCTGGATAAAGGCATCAATGTTAGAGATAAAGGCGCGTGTGGCGCGGCGGAGGCGTGCGGGGATTTCGGGCGGGGGCTCCGGGCCCAAGGGCTCCAAGAGGCCCTCTGCGATGACGCGCGGACCTTGTACCTTGTGCTCTTCGCCTAAAACGGAGTCTTCCATCTCCGTCAGGAACTCGACGGCACCTACGGAAAGGCTGTGTCGATCCAAGTTGACATAAATGCAGCGACAATGTTTCACGGTGCCTTCAGACCGAACGAGGAAAGGGAGCCCGAAGTTTCTCTGCGCGCCTTGGCGGACCTGAATGGCGACAAGCGGGATGACCTCGTCCTCGCACACGGTTTTGATTCGGGGACGGCGACGGGTAGATTGTCGGCAGTGCGGCGAGTGACCGGTGCCGGGGCGCTCCTCGCAGTTCACGACTTTGACTTGGACGGCGACTCAGACCTTCTCGCCATCAATCCCGAGGGGACGGAACTTTTGTGGTTCTTGAACACTGGGAAAGCCATATTCTCCGAGACCGTCGCTGCAGGTCCAGTCTCGCACGTCCAAACAGCCGCAGGGGCCGCGAACCGAGTCCCGTGGAAGATCTACCCATTTCCCGATTACTAGCCATGAACCCATTGGCGCACAATCGGGTCGAGGTGGCGGGATTGCGCCTGCCATCAGATCTCCGGCAACAGTTCTAGCGATTTCAGCCATTCGAGGCTGCCGGTCTGCCAGGCATCCCACATTGGGCCCTTGTAACTGTTGAGGCCGTGATCACCTGAAGGAAGTTCAAGATAAACCGTCGCGATGCTCTTTGCCTTCAGGGCATCGTGGAACATTCGGCTGTGATCGCAGGGAACTGCACGATCATCCACGGCGTGGGCGAGATAGGTGGGCGGTGTGCGTTCGGTTACGCGCTTCTCGTTCGAGAACCACTCGACCATTGTTGCCGTCGGTTCCGGGCCGAGCAAGTTTCGCTTCGATCCTCCGTGCGTCTTTTCGCCCATGGTAATAACGGGATAAACGAGAATGGCAAAGTCGGGGCGGCAACTCACCCGGTCGATGGGATCCTTGGCCTCGGAATTGCCTGCATCAAAGTGTGTTGCCGCTGTCGACGCCAGGTGGCCACCGGCGGAAAAGCCGATGATACCTATCCGATCTGGGTCGCAGCCCCATTCCTTCGCGTTGGATCGAACCGTACGGATGGCGCGCTGGGCATCTAACAATGGCACCATCGGCCGCCCGTTCGGCAGGCGGTATTCAAGTACGATGCCAGTCACTCCCGACTTGTTCAACCACTCCGCAATGCCATTACCTTCCGGCCCTGTAACCAGTCCACCATATCCACCACCCGGGCAGATGATCGCAGCGGTTCCATTGGCCTGCTCTGCGTGATGAATGGTGATGAAGGCGTCCGTCGTCTCTATTGTCCCTGCGTCATCACCCGTAGGCGCTTGCCCATCCCAGAGAGCAATCCTCTCGGGTTCTTGCGCATTGCAAAGCATGGTGCAACAGATGAATGGGACGAGCAGTTTGAGGAGCTTCTTCATGGCTACTGGGACTTCACTGTTGAGTGGCACTAAAGTAGCCCGCCCGGTTTGTGGTCGTGTTAAATGGGACGTCGTAGCTGGTGCTGCCTCCGTTCTGACTGATCGTAAGGGTGGTCAGCGGCACCCAATTGTTCAAATCCGTCGAGCGAGCAACTGCGTAGGTTCCGCGGTTACCCTCAATGGTCAGTTTGATGGTCGATCCCATCTGTCGAATTGTAAGAGTTGCGTTTGCCGGTGTGGCAGTTGAGGCGAGCGTGTAGCCAACGTCTTCCAGCATTGCTTTTTCGATCGCAGAGAGTTCGCGGGTATTGGGACCGGTATCAGTAGCAGCGAGCATGAGCATGCCGGCCAGGGCAGGGTTGTCATCATCAAGGTGGCTGCCGCTGCTGCCCTCGTCCCACTGGCGTGGGGAGTAGAGTCCCACGGGCTGGCCGCCATTGGCAGCCATGGCATTCGGCCCATTGAAAGTGAGTCCGGCTCGCGGTGACGCTCCGCCAGTGCTGGCGCTGGCCCAACCCGGGCCGTTCAACGCATAGTTGTCGTCAATGAGTGAAACGCCGGTAGGGCCAGCGATGAATTCGTCAAAGGGTGACCAGACGCCCGGTTCGCCCGGCGGTGTCCCGAAGCCATCGGCGCCGTCTTCGAAAATCGATGAGCTGAAACCCACAGCATGAAGAATCTCATGGATCATCGTCGCCTTGAAATCGAAAAGATTCGGTGAGACCTGATCGCCAAAGTCCCACGGCTGCCCAAAATTCACGTCCACCGCTCCGTCGGCTGCTGCGCCATTGGCATCGATCCCCTGAAGGATCTTCTGCTGAACAATGCCAGGTGAATAGCCGAAGAAATCAAACGGGATCTCAGGCTGCTCGCTGGAGGCGGACGCCAACAGATCGCCTTGAGGATCGTTGCTTGAGGTCACCGCCAACTGAATCGTGGCATCGTGCGCGAATATCGCCCCGAGTGAAGCTGCTGCGCTTTCAAGTGCCGAGCGGCGAACGGCGCCCGCAGCGGGATCTAGAAATTCGTGCCCGGCACTGTAGTCGAACTCGAAGACTACCGCCGCTCTCCCAGGCGGCAGAGCGGAAAACAGGGCGAGGATGAGCAGGGCTCGGCAGTAGAACATGTCGAACCACTGTTACTTCATGCTGCGTATTTTGCCAGCAAGGTCTTCTGCGGCATCCGCGAGCAGGCGACTCTGAGCAGTCAACACTGCTTCATAGCCATCGCCATCGAGAGGCACCGATTTGAGCAGGCGTCCCTGAAGCGTGGATTCGGTGCTGACGTCAGCACCATTTTCACTCTTCTCACCTTTGCGATCGATCTGCCAGTTGGCTTCAAGAATGGCATCCTCGCCGGTCACAGAATGGAAGCGAACGATGCTCAATGACACCGCAATCTCGCACTGCAGCCGTCGATCCCATGGGTGATAGTGTACATTCGTTGTCCTCAATTGGTCAGCCAAATTGCTTCCAAAGACACGCTGCACATCTTCCCTGAGCGATCCGGCCCAGCGGTGTTGGCTGGGGATCTCGAAGCGATTGGGCGCACTCTGGAAGACCAACTCAGAGCGATCCAGGTATTCGGGAATTGTCACCGGACCGACGCCGAGCACGAGTGTCGATGCGGAGTTTGCTTGTGGAGCGGCGTCTGCGCTCAGCATGTAATAACGAATGGGATCCGTCGAGCTGCATGCACCCAGCAACATTGCCGCCAGCAGCGCCCAGTTGTATTCAATTTTTATTCGAGTCATCCGTGCATCACCGGCTTCGGCCTTTGGGAGGTTGGGGTTCGTCGAGAGCATTGCCGAAAATAAGCGAGTTCGGCTGCCGTTCTATCGAATCAGCAAGGGTGGCCACGGTGCGCGCTGCCTTTTGAAGCTCGGCGACGGCAACTGTGATCTCTTCGTAGACCACCGAGTCACGGTTCAGACCTTCCAGTGTCTCGCGAGTCGCTGAGAGAGTTTGCTTTATCTCATCGGGCAACTTGCGGGTTGATTCATCACTGAGAACCGCTTCAAGCTCCGCGGAAGCTTTGGTAATATGGGCGATGGTTCCACGTGCGTCTTCAACTGCCGTGGTGATGCTCGCGAGAGCGGCATTGGCGTTGTCGACTACGGGGCCGAGTTGCAGTTTTTCGATCTGATCGAGCACCTGCATCACCTTATCCTCAATGCGGGCGAGTCCGGCGGAACGCGTCGGGATCACCGGGTGCTCGCCCTGCTGTGCCATGACTGCCGGTTCGCCTTCATCGAAGGCCTCGTAGAAGTCGAGATCGACAAAAAGCTGACCGGTGAGGAGGCTGCCGGTCTTAAGACTGGCGCGCAGGCCAGTGCGAACGGCCTCGATCATCATCGTCGCGAACACTTCAGGAGTGCCGCCACCGCCAGCGACATCCGAGAGCATGCTCGGATCGATCTCAATTAAAACAGGCACACGGCGTTCTGGATCGTCCGGTGCAAAGTCGAACGAAATCTTCGAAACCTGTCCGATCTGGATGCCTCGAAACTCGACCGGCGCAGCCTCACTAAGTCCCCTGACACTGTCCTTAAAGAGCAGAATATACTGGAGCACCGGGCGAATTTCACGTTTCTCAATACTGTCGTGACTGTCCAGCAGGGCGAACGCGGCACCGTCCGAAACGGGCTCGCCACGTGCCATTCCGTCCGGCACACCGAACTCTACTCCGCCTGCGACCAGCGATTCCAGCGAGCCAGTGTGCAGGCTGATTCCGTCAGCTCCCACATCCAGACTGATGCCCGTAGTGTTCCAGAAGCGCGTGTTGTTCGTCACCAATTCAGCGTATTCGGGAGCAAAGTAGACACCGAAGGTGATCTTGCCCCGTTGGCTGAGATCCAGTTCGCGGCCGATTCCTAGTTTTTCCGCTATCCCGCGGAA